>NZ_CAWNMS010000025.1:0-253974 GCF_963875605.1 Vibrio sp. V04_P4A5T148 | reverse complement strand
ATGCTTGAATTTCACATTAGAAAACAATAGGTTTTATTATAATCTTTTAGATGATAATGGAATACCCTACAGGTTTTATCAGTCGGTTGGTGTGCAATATAATCCGACACGAATAGCAGCCTATGGATTAGCCCATTTCAACCGATACATTGATAAGGCCTTTGATAATGATAAAGAAATTTTTATGAAGTGTGCTAACTGGTTTCTTGATCTGGATAATGCACGCTATGAATATAACTTTGATTGGGGGCAGCTTAAATCACCCTGGATCTCCTGCATGGCTCAAGGTGAAGCAGCAAGTGTTCTTATCAGAGCTTACAAATTGACGGGTGAGGACAAGTACTTACTCCAGGCAGAAAAATCACTTACACCATTGTTTTTGCCTATCACTGAGAGTGGCGTACAGTCTGTACTACCTGATGGTTCTATTTTCCTTGAGGAGTATCCTTCACTTAAACCAACTCATGTTCTTAATGGCTTTCTTTATGCATTGATAGGCCTCGGTGAATATATTGATGTTACGGGCAGTAACGTTCATCAAGATTTATTTGACAAGCTTGTAAACTCACTTTGTCAAAATATCAGTATTTGGTGTTATGCAGGTTGGTCTCTTTATGAGGATAGTGTTAAGGCTAAGGGCTTAAATTTTTGCACACCCTCTTATCATAATCTTCAAATTACACAACTCAAGTGGCTCAATAAGCGAGTCAACAACCCAGATATTCAACATGTTATAGAAGTCTGGGAAAAGGGGCTCAACAGTTTTCTTATGCGTGTTTTTGCGCTTTTAGGAAAGGTGTGTTTTCGCCTTAAGAATAAGGCACAGAGATGAATAAAATTGCTCACTTGTCTTCAGTACACACTCGCTATGACACCCGTATTTTCCTAAAGGAATGTACAACCCTTGCTAAAAATGGGTACTCGGTATCACTGGTCGTAGCAGACGGTAAGGGTGATGAAACTAAAAACAATGTGTCTATCTACGATGTAGGCGCATCTAAAGGGCGTTTGGATCGCATTCGTAATGCACCTGGTCGTGTGTTGACTAAAGCTTTGGACTTGGATGCAGATATCTACCATCTGCATGATCCTGAATTAATCCCCATTGGTTTGAAACTCAAAAAGCACGGCAAGGTGGTGATTTTTGATGCCCATGAAGATGTACCCAAGCAGTTGTTGGGTAAACCCTATCTAAATAAGCCAGCCAAGTGGTTGCTGTCTAAAACCTTTGCCATTTATGAGCATTGGGCCTGTCGTCAGTTGGATGCCGTTATTGCAGCGACCCCTTACATTCGTGATAAGTTTATTGCGATAGGGGTGCGTTCTGTGGATATCAACAACTATCCACTATTAGGCGAGCTCTCAACTGATGAGGTCGATTGGTCACAGAAAAAAGCACAGGTTGGGTATGTTGGTGGTATTGGACAGATTCGAGGTATATCTCAAGTTGTTCAAGCTATGGGTATGTTGCACTCAGATGCGCGTTTACAGCTAGCAGGTAAATTTAATGAGCATGTTGTTGAAGCAGCCGCCCATGCTGATAAAGGTTGGCAACGTGTAGATGCACTAGGTTTTGTTGGGAGGGAAGATGTTCGTGATATACTGTCTCGTTGTGTCGGTGGTTTGGTTACTTTTTTACCTTCACCTAACCACATCGATGCGCAACCCAACAAAATGTTTGAATACATGAGTGCTGGTGTTCCTGTCATCGGTTCTAATTTTCTCCTTTGGAAACAAATTATTGAGGGTAATCAGTGTGGCTTGTGTGTTGATCCACTGGCTCCTCAAACGATAGCAGAAGCGATTGACTACCTGGTTACTCATCCTGTTGAGGCTGAACAAATGGGACGTAATGGCCAGAAAGCGGTGCAGGAAAAGTACAACTGGGGTATCGAAGAGCAAAAACTACTTAATTTCTATAAATCCATATAAGTGACAAAGATGCAAAGAATTTTTACCATCATAGGCGCACGTCCACAGTTTATTAAAGCTAGCGTTGTATCGCGCGCTATTCAGCAAGTCGACGGTATTGAAGAGATTATGCTGCATACGGGCCAGCATTTTGATGCCAATATGTCGGATATTTTTTTCAACCAACTGAATATTCCACGGCCGCATATTCAGTTAGATATTCACGGTGGTAGCCACGGTGACATGACCGGGCGTATGCTGAAAGAAATTGAACAGGCCTTGCTAACCCATAAGCCAGATCGTGTCTTGGTGTATGGAGATACCAACTCAACACTTGCTGGCGCGCTTGCGGCAGCAAAACTGCATATACCTGTTGCTCACATTGAAGCAGGCTTGCGCAGCTTTAATATGCAAATGCCGGAAGAGATTAATCGTATCCTCACCGATCAAGTGAGTGATTTACTCTTTTGCCCAACGGATACGGCAGTGCAAAATCTGAATAACGAAGGCTTTGCAAACAAGCAGGTACGGGTATTGCAAGTTGGCGACGTAATGCAGGATGCGGCGCTCTTATTTGCCCAAAAAGCGGTTGCACCAGCAGGTGAGCTGCCAGATGAGTTTATTTTGGCTACATTACATCGTGCTGAAAACACAGATAGCCCCGAGCGCTTGGCGAATATTGTGAATGCACTGAATCAACTTCATCAGACTTTGGCTCCTGTTGTACTCCCTTTGCACCCACGGACGCGCAAACTGATCGCCGAACAAGGTCTTGAGTTGAACGTTCATTTGACTGATCCCGTCGGTTATTTTGAGATGGTCTGGCTACTAGATCACTGCCAGTTGGTACTGACAGATAGCGGCGGTGTGCAGAAAGAAGCGTTTTTCTTTGGTAAGGCCTGTGTCACGATGCGTGACCAAACCGAATGGGTAGAGCTGATAAAAGCGGGAGCTAATGAGTTAGTTGGTGCTGACATTACAAAGATTATTGAAGCCGCTACTCGTAATCTTGGACGTAAAATCCAAGATACACACAATCTGTATGGTGGCGGGAAAGCTGCACAGCAGATTGTGGATGTTATCCTGAAGGCTAGTATATGAGTAAAACAGTTTGGATTGTACAACAGTACGCGTCTACCCCGGCAACGGGGATTGGAGGGCGCCATTACTACTTAGGGCGTGAACTAGTAAAGCTGGGGTATAAGGTATATTTGATTGCTTCTGCTTCACACCATCTGTTACGTGAAAAGCCAGTTTTAAATCAGCCATTTAAAATAGAAACGCTGGAAGAAGGTTTCTATTTTGTGTGGGTTAATATGCCTGATTATACAGAAGCACACAGCAAGCAACGTGCTTTGAATTGGTTTTTATTCCCTTGGCAGATTCAAAAATTGGCACGAAAAATTGCTGATAAGCCGGATGCTGTTTTATCTTCTTCTCCCTCACTTATTGCTTTTTTAGGCGCTCAACGACTGGCTAAAAAATTCAAAGCCCGTTTGGTTTTTGAGGTACGTGATATCTGGCCGTTGACCTTGACTGAAATTGGTGGTTATTCACCTAAGCATCCTTTTATTCGTTTGATGCAGTGGGTGGAAGATAAAGCCTATCGTGACTCTGATGCGGTTGTATCTAATCTTAAAAACTCTGTTGAACATATGGCTGGCCGTGGTATGGCGCGTGATAAATTCAGTTGGGTGCCTAATGGGTTCTCTTTAGATGAAGTGAATCAAAAAATCCCACTCAATCATACTGCTGCCGCTCAGCTTCCAAAAAATAAATTTATCATTGGCTATACAGGTACGCTGGGCGTGGCTAACGCGTTGCAAACGCTAATTGAAGCTGCTGAGCGGTTGCAGGAATATACTGAGATTGCCTTCGTGTTAGTGGGTGCGGGAAAAGAGAAAGCCGCTCTCCAGTCTTTGGTTGCAGAGAAACAATTGCGTAATATATTCTTTATTGACCCCATTCCAAAAGTTGAAATTCAGTCTATTTTGAGCGAGTTTGATGCTTGTTACATCGGGCTTACAAAAGACCCATTATTCCGATTTGGTGTCTCACCTAACAAACTATTTGATTACCTTTATTCAGGTAAGCCGATTGTTTACGGTATTGAGTCTGGTGAGTATAAGCCAATCGAAGACTCTAAGGCGGGGCTACAAATCCCGGCCCAAGCTCCAGAGCAACTGGCTGATGCTGTCTTAAGCCTTTATCAGATGCCAGCAGAGGAAAGGCTGGCTATGGGGGAAAATGGCCGTAAAGCTGCACTTAAGCAGTATGAGTATGGGCAACTGGCTAATCAATTGATAAAAGTGTTGTTTAACTAAGTGCCTTCTGACAAGGTAACCGCATGAACATCCTTGACTTTAGATGTACATACTTTCAGAGAAAAATCATCAACATGCCTATGTTTAAAGGGTGAATTCCATAGATTGGTTGCTCTGTTGGATAGCGTTATCACACAACAAACAATTAACCGATGATCATTTTCAGTGTTTTCTAATATCTCCATAGACAAATTGGAGGTTAAACAATGAGTAACCAGCACCCATTTATGCATGTTGACGCCATCCCAGATTACCCTTAGTACTAAGTCTGAAGTGAAACGACATTGAAAGCGATTATTAAACATAAAAGGGTGATGGATCCAGAGTGCCTTTTGAAGGTATTGGGAAGCCTTTATTTACGAGAATGTTCATGATTTTTAAGTATAGTTCTGAATTTTATAGGTAGATAATGAAAAGGATATTTGATTTCCTGATTTCACTCGTGGTGCTCATTGTTTTATCCCCAATCACTGTGCTCGTTGCTTGGAAAATACGTTCAAACCTTGGCTCCCCAGTGCTTTTTCGCCAAATCAGGCCGGGTTTAAATGGTCAGCCTTTTGAAATGATCAAGTTTCGTACCATGAAAGATGCTGTGGATGCTAATGGTAACCCATTGCCGGACTCTGAACGCATGACTCCTTTCGGTGACAAGTTGCGTAATTCAAGCCTAGATGAATTGCCAGAACTTTGGAATGTGATTAAAGGTGAGATGAGCTTGGTTGGCCCTCGTCCATTGCTAATGCAATATTTACCTCTGTATAGCAAAGAGCAAGCTCGTCGGCATGAAGTCCGTCCGGGGGTGACCGGGTGGGCGCAAATTAATGGTCGCAACGCCATAAGTTGGGAAGAAAAATTCAAACTCGACGTTTGGTATGTTGATAATCACTCTTTTTGGCTAGATTTAAGAATTCTGCTGTTAACTGTAAAAAAGGTGTTTGTTAAAGAAGGTATTTCGGCGGATGGTCATGTCACCATTGCCCCATTTACAGGGAAAGATCAACAAGGAACAGGTAATGAACGTTAAGCCTGTGAGTAAAAACTCGTTAGGTTCTTGTGCAATTCTCGGTGCCAGCGGGCATGGCAAGGTGATTGCTGAAATGGCTGAGCTCAATGGCTATTCTGATATCCATTTTTATGATGACCGCTGGCCAAGTCTAGGACGAGTAGAGCTTTGGCAGGTGTCAGGCAACAGTGAAACCTTACTCAAGCAAGCGCAGAATTATGCTAATGTTGTTGTTGCTATAGGCAATAACGCAACTCGCTTAGAGAAGTACAATCAACTAGTTGCGTCAGGAGCTAGCTGTCTACCTTTGGTTCATCCCTCAGCCATAGTTAGTCGATATGCCAATGTGGAAAATGGTACGGTAGTGATGGCTGGTGCGGTGATTAACCCGTTTAGCCGTATTGGGCAGGCATGCATTATTAATACTGCCGCTACGGTAGATCACGATTGTGTCATTGAGGATGGAGTACATCTGAGCCCTGGTGTACACCTTGCCGGCGGTGTAGAAGTCGCACAAGCTAGTTGGCTGGGAATTGGTTGTCAGATTAGGCAATTAATCAAAATTGGTTCAAACGCTGTTGTTGCAGCAGGAGCAACAGTGATAAACGATGTATTAGCGAATCAGATGGTGGTAGGTGTCCCTGCAAAACCTATTTGCCCTAAGGAATTATAACTGTGTTAAATACCCCTTTTTCTCCTTGGCCGAGTTTCACTCAAGAAGAGGCTGATGCAGTAAGTAACGTGCTGCTTTCTAACAAAGTCAATTATTGGACGGGTAACGAGTGCCGTGAGTTTGAAAATGAATTCGCGACATGGGCAGGTTGTGAATACGCTATTGCCTTGGGTAACGGTACCTTAGCGCTTGATGTAGCCTTAAAAGCGTTGGGTGTTGGTGTGGGTGATGAAGTGATCACGACCTCGCGCACTTTTTTGGCCTCTGCTTCTGCGATTGTCACTGCTGGTGCCAATCCTGTGTTTGCTGATGTTGATCTCAACAGCCAAAATATTACTGCTGAAACCATTGCGGACGTAGTCACTGAAAAAACCAAAGCAGTAATTGTGGTTCATTTAGCTGGTATGCCTGCGGAAATGGATGCGATCATGGCGCTCGCCGCTGAGCGTGGTTTTTATGTGATTGAAGATTGCGCCCAAGCACATGGTGCGAGATACAAAGGCCGCAGTGTCGGCACCATTGGGCATATTGGTGCTTGGTCCTTCTGCCAAGATAAAATTATGACTACTGGTGGTGAAGGCGGCATGGTGACGACAAATGACCATGCGCTTTGGTCGCTGATGTGGTCCTACAAAGATCATGGTAAAAGCTATGATGCTGTATACAATCGTCAGCACCCGCCGGGCTTTCGCTGGTTACATGAAAGCTTTGGTACTAACTGGCGTATGACTGAGATCCAAGGAGTATTGGGCAGAATTCAGCTCCGGCGTATGGCTGAGTGGACAGCAAAGCGTCAATGTAATGGTAAGAAGCTTGACCAAGCTGTATCTGATTTAGTTGTTGTACGGTGTGTTCAAGTACCAGACTACATTGAGCATGCTGAATACAAACATTACATGTTCATTAATCCTGAGCGATTGAAGGAGGGGTGGAACCGTGATCGTATCGTGGAAGAAATCAACGCCTCGGGTGTGCCTGCATATCAAGGCAGCTGTTCGGAAATTTACCTCGAAAAAGCCTTTGACAACACGTCATGGCGCCCTGCAGAGCGTCTACCTAATGCTCTGCTACTTGGCGAATCCAGTTTAATGTTCCTCGTTCATCCTACTTTGACTGAGCAAGAAATGAAAAAAAGTTGTGCCATGATTCGGAGAGTTTTAACTGAGGCCACTCTCTGATAATGAATACTAAATGAAATTTATAAAGGCGTTACATGGCTAGGCTGAACTTTATCTGGAACTTATCGCGGGTTAATAAGCGCATTATCAGCGTCATTATTGACCTTTTCTTTATCGTCTTCTCTTTTTATGCCGCTTATTGGGTAAGAATTGGTGATATTGTTCTGATCAAATCACCAACGGTCCCTTATCTTCTGGGTTGTGTTGCTATCATCACCATCCTTTCTTTCACACGGCTTGGGCTCTACCGTGCGGTATTGCGTTACCTTACTTTTCATGCGTTAGCGGTGGTCAGTATTGGCACGGTGATTTCAGCGGCTTCTGTTGCCGTTCTTGCATTTTATTTTAGTGCGCCTATTCCGCGTTCTTTACCCATTATTTATGGAACCTTTCTTTGCCTCTTTTGTGGAGGATCGCGGCTTATCGTTCGTGTGCTCGTTGCTCAACTTAATGGTAAAGGAAATACAGCCGTGCTTATTTATGGTGCGGGCTCAGCGGGAAGGCAGCTTGCACTAGCGTTAAAAAATTCAGAAACGCATAAGGTAGTCGGGTTTATTGATGAAGATAAAACCCTTGAAAATACCGTCATTATGGGGCTTTGTGTATGTGATGTTGCTAAGGCAGAAAGACTCATTGCTAAACATAATGTAAAGCAGATACTACTCGCAGTGCCAAGTGCTTCGCGTGCTCGAAGAAAGAAAATATTGGTGTCTTTGGTTCACCTTTCAGCGGAAGTACTTACCGTACCAGATATGAAAGATATTGTTGAAGGTAAGGCGAGTATTGATGAGCTAAAAGACGTTGCGATTGAGGACTTACTTGGGCGAGATCCGGTTATACCACAGCGCTCTTTAATGGAAGCAAACATTAAAGATAAAGTTGTTATGGTCACCGGGGCTGGGGGCTCGATTGGCTCAGAATTGTGTCGACAAATTATTCTCAGCCAGCCGAAAAAGTTGATTCTTTTTGAGTTGTCTGAATTTGCGCTATACCAAATTGATCGAGAGCTTAGTCAACTTATTGTCCGCAAAAAACTAAATATTGAAATCGTACCTCTGCTTGGTTCTGTTCAGCGTATTAATCGTTTATCAATGGTGATGAAAAGCTTTAGCATTCAAACCATTTATCATGCCGCCGCCTATAAGCATGTACCTTTGGTTGAGTTCAATGTCGTTGAAGGGGTAAGAAACAATGTGTTTGGTACTTACTACACCGCAAAAGCTGCAGTAGAAGCTCAAGTTGAGTCTTTTGTGCTTATCTCTACAGACAAAGCAGTTAGGCCGACTAATGTAATGGGTACGACTAAGCGCATGGCTGAATTAGGTTTACAAGCCTTGGCAGAGCAAGAAAATGAGAAGCCTAAAGGCACCCGTTTTTGTATGGTGCGTTTTGGTAATGTGTTGGGTTCTTCTGGTTCCGTGGTACCACTGTTTAAAAAACAGATAGCAACAGGCGGCCCTTTAACGGTTACTGACCCTGAAATAACGCGTTATTTTATGACCATTCCAGAAGCTGCGCAGTTGGTTATTCAAGCAGGAGCGATGGGCAAAGGTGGTGATGTGTTCGTTCTCGATATGGGGGAATCTGTGCGTATTTCAGATCTTGCCAAAAATCTTATTCAGCTTTCTGGGTTGGAAGTGAAAGACGAATCTAACCCATACGGTGACATTGAGATAAGTTATACCGGGCTACGCCCTGGAGAGAAGCTGTATGAAGAGCTTCTGATAGGTGACAATGTTGAGCATACGGCGCATGAACGAATCATGACCGCGACAGAAGTAAACTTACCGTTACCTCAATACATGCATCTTTTGGAAGAGCTCGATATTGCTTGCCATAACTTTGATCATGAGCGTATTCGTGAGCTGCTGCTTGAAGCACCGACAGGTTTTACCCCCAGTGATGGTATTTGTGACTTGGTGTGGAAGAGAAATAATCCAGGAGAAGTGTCCAAAGAGTGCTTAGCAACGTATTAGCGAAACCAGATACGGTATAAAAGGGTTCATCACCATGTGATGAACCCTTTTGCGTTTTAGGGCAAAAATATTAGTGAGCTATACATCGGTTAGAATGAAACTTTGCCAGCTGCGACGAATTTTTTAACAGACTATATGTTGTGATGAATAAATAGCGCGCACTATCGATTCAATGACTCCATAAAAAATGAAAGGATTGAACATGCAGATCATCCACCACGGTGGAAAAGAGACCGTCACGGGCTCTTGTCATGAGCTGAGGCTTGGGAAGAAAGGGATTTTGGTTGATTGCGGCTTATTTCAAGGGCGTGATAGCCGACCAATGGCGATTGATTTTCCATTAACTCATCTGCAGGCGTTGTTGTTAACCCACTCGCATATTGATCACATCGGCCGTATACCTTGGTTATTAGCGGCGGGTTTTCATCAGCCTATTTATTGCACACCCGCTACCGCGGAATTACTCCCGTTAATGTTAGAAGATGGTTTAAAGCTTCAACTTGGTTTAGGGCAAGCACAGCGTACAAGAATATTAGAAAGGCTCAATAAACAAATAAAGCCGGTGAATTATGGCGTATGGCAGCGTATTTCTCGTGATTTAGACAATACTTATTTTCGCTTTACGCCAGCGGGCCATATTTTAGGATCAGCGTTTATTGAAGTGAAACTGCCAAATAATGAAATTGTCCTGTTTTCAGGGGATTTAGGCCCCAGCAACACACCGTTATTGCCAGACCCAGTCTCTCCGCCTCGCGCCGATTATCTGCTGATTGAATCAACCTACGCGAACAAAACCCACGACAATGTGCAGCTGCGGGCGCAGCGCTTAAAGGACATCATCAACCGTTCTTTGCAAGACGGTGGCACCATTTTAATTCCAGCATTCAGTGTGGGCCGAACACAAGAGCTGCTGTTTGATATTGAACAATTGATCTTCAGCGGTGAAATTGATGGCAATATTCCGATTATTTTAGATTCACCCATGGCGCAACAGGTGACGAAATCTTACCGAAAGTTTAAAAAATTGTGGGGAAAAGAGGCGAAAAAGCGTTTGGATGCGCAAAGGCATCCGCTTGCGTTTGAACAGTGTATTACCGTTCAAGATTATCGAAGCCATCAAGCATTGGTCAACCGTTTAGCCTCAACAGGGGAAGCGGCGATTGTGGTGGCAGCGTCTGGCATGTGTGAAGGTGGCCGAGTGATGGCCTATTTAAAAGCGCTGTTGCCTGATAAAAGAACCGATGTGATCTTTGCGGGCTTCCAAGCACAAGGCACTCTGGGCCGAGCAATTGCGCAAGGCGATCACTCGGTGATGATAGATGGCGATGAAGCGCTTGTGAATGCACAGGTTCACAGTATGTCGGGTTATTCTGCCCATGCCGACCAAGCCGATTTGTTGCGCTTTATTGAGGGCATTGCGACTAAGCCTAAGCAAATTCATTTGATTCATGGAGAGCCCACCACAAAGCAAGCTTTTGCTGCTACGTTGCGCAGTTTAGGTTATGAGGTGATAGATTGAGCGCAATGTTTTGCCGTGTTAATTGCATTGTTAATAGCAGTAACTTACTTTTAATAGGTGTAAAAGATTTGTATCCATTAGCAACTAAACGATAACGCTTTGTGGCTTAGACTGTGGCTTGGACTTTTTGTCGGTTAATTACGACGCAGTATGAGTGCAAAGTGAACATGTGTAGTGGGCGATTCTTACAAACAAAACCTAATCTATTTCACCAACGGGGGTGAGTTGTGAATCTATCGTTAAAAGGTAAGTTGATAATGACAAGTTTGCTTGTTGTTATTGTGATGGCGGTGGTGTTGACGTTACTGTCGGCAAATTTATTGAAAGATGAAACGGAGAGTGGCATTAAGGAAAGGGTGTATGGTATCTCGAAATCGGCAACGAGTTCGATTACCCAATGGCTGGATGTTCGTAGCAAAGTTATTAGCGCGGTGATCCCTCACACGATGAAGGAAGATTCACTGCCTTTTTTACAGCAAGCTCAGCAAGGCGCACAGTTTGATTTACTCTATTTCGGCACTGAGCAAGGCACCATGCACCGTTCTATTCCGTCTCGAGGTGCAGACAATGCAAGCTATGATCCTCGGACAAGAGGATGGTATCAAGAAGCGAAAAATAGCTCCGGCACGATATTAACTGCCGCCTATGCTGATGCGATCACGGGCGCTTTGATGGTAACGCTCGCTGAACCGATTAAGAAAGACGGACAGTTTTGGGGCGTTATTGGTGCTGATGTGTTAATTGATCAATTGGTGAAGGATGTCATTGCGATTGATGCAGGGGCAAAATCAAACGCTATGTTGATCAACCGTGATACAGGGTTAATTGTTGCACACCGTAATAAAGATTTGATTCTCAAACCGCTGGCTTCTTATAGCCCTAACCTAACGCAGCAAGTCATCGACCGCTCAATGGCAGAGAATAAAATACAAACCGTGATGGTTGGTGATGTCGAAAAATTATTATTCTTTACCGCCGTTCCTGAGACTGACTGGGTGCTCGGCATTGAGCTCGATAAAGAGGTGGAGTACACCAATATTGGCGCGCTCTTTATGCAGTTAACCTCGATATCAGTCGCCATTACAATTTTGGTCGTGATCGTGTTTTCGGCATTGGTTGGCTTCTTACTGCGTGACTTGGGCCGAGTCTCCCAAGCATTAGCGGAAATTGCAGACGGTGATGCTGACCTTACGCAGCGCATTGAACCACGTTATCAAGATGAAGTAGGCGCACTGGCGAATAACTTTAATCAGTTCGTCGGTAATATGCACGGCATGATCAAGCGCTTCCATGAAGTGTCGCAAGGGTTAACACTGCAAGCAGAAAACACCGCAGCGCAAGCCCATGAGCGTACCCGACGCATTATGGTGCAACAAGATGAAATCAACATGGTGGCCACTGCGATTAACGAAATGGCTGCCGCAACGCAAGAGATTGCAGGCAATGCAGATAATACCGCGGCCACGTCTTTGGATACGGTGAAAATTTCTAACCACGGTGTTGAGCAGGTGAAAAATACTCAACAGTCGATCAGTGAGTTGTCGAAAGAGATGACGGTAGCCAAAGAAGTCATTGAGAACTTGAACCAGCATGCACAAAACATCAATACGATCTTGTCAGCGATTCAGGGCATTGCTGAGCAAACCAACTTACTGGCACTGAATGCGGCGATTGAAGCGGCAAGGGCGGGTGAGCAAGGGCGTGGATTCGCGGTGGTAGCGGATGAAGTTCGGGTACTCAGCCAACGAACGCACAGTTCGACACAAGAAATTCAACAGACAATTGAAACCTTGCAGAAAACCACGACTCAGGCCGTGAACATCATGACTGAGAGTAGCAAGCTTTCCGAAAGTAGCGTGGAAGATGCCAACGTGGCCGCGCAAAGCTTAGTGAAAATTGGTGAAGCGGTCGGTACGATCAGTGATATGGCAACCCAAATTGCAACCGCCGCAGAAGAACAGGCGTCGGTCACTGAGGAAATTACGCGTAATACCCAAGGTATACGTGATGTGTCGGATGAACTGGCAAAAGAAGCGCAAGAAGCTTCCCAACAAGCTGAATTGCTTTCTAGCTTATCTAAAGAGCTTCAGCAAGAAATTAACCGCTTTAAACTGTAACCCTTCTCGATCACTTTACGATTAAACCTCCCCCATTAGGGGGAGGAAACTCAGGCAATGTCATGTTTACCTTGCGAGTGCTTGAAAGTCACTGCCAGTTGGCGCTTGAGAAACGCGTAGGCCGAAGTCGGGCAGTACGGAGTAAATGTGGTCAAAAATATCGGACTGAATACCTTCATACTCGACCCACACGACCGTATTGGTGAAACAATAGATCTCCAGCGCGACGCCATCGTGCGTGGGGGCCAGTTGGCGCACCATTAATGTCATGCCTTGGTGAATTTGGGGATGGTTACGCAAGTAACGTTCTAGATAGGCACGAAAACTGCCAATGTTGGTTAAGCGGCGGCCATTGATGCGGCAGGCTAAATCGAGTTGGCTCATCTGATTATAGGCGTTGAGCTCTTGTTCTTTTTCGGCCAAGTAGGGCTCTAAAAGTTGTGCTTTGCGTAGGTAGCTTTGCTCTTCTGGCGTCAGAAAGTGAATGCTATTGGCATCAATTAATACGCTGCGTTTAATGCGTCGGCCGCCTGATTCTTGCATCCCTTTCCAGTTTTTAAACGAATCAGAGATCAAGGCATAAGTCGGAATAGTGGTGATGGTTTTATCCCAGTTTTGCACTTTGACTGTGGTCAGGCTAATGTCGATGACGTTACCGTCTGCGCCATATTTGGGCATTTCTAGCCAGTCACCGACGCTTAGCATTTGGTTCGCTGAAAGCTGAATCCCCGCCACTAATCCTAAAATCGGGTCTTTAAATACCAGCATGATGACCGCCGTCATCGCACCTAAACCGCTCAGCAGTAGCACTGGTGATTTGCCAATTAAAATCGACGTTGCAAACAGTGCCGCGATAACAAATGCGATGATTTTGATGCTTTGAATAATGCCTTTGAGCGGAATGTTACGGCTGGTTGCGCTGCGATAAAGTAGCGTTTCCACCACATTGAGCAGAGCGTAACTGCTTAACAGGCCAAACAGGATAATCCACAGTAAGGTCAATGTATGTAGCAGTTCGTAAGTCGCACTGGCGTGGCTAAGCCATAACTGAGTTTGGATTGAAATGACAATCCCTTGAATTAACAAGGCAAAGCGGCTGAAAAGCTTTTTGCTAAACAGAATGTTTTGTAAAACTTGTGCGTTCGTTGTGCGCCGCTGTAGCCATAGGCTCACCCCTCGGTGCAACACTAAATGGATAACGATAGAAATAAGCGCGATAAGCCCAAGTGCTTCAGCAATCGGCAGCAGTTGTTCTAAATTAATGTTCAGTGATTGTAGCCACGAAGTGATGGCTGAAGGCATGATTTGCTCCTTGTGTCATTAGGCGATACCGTTCCTGTTTTACCGCATTAACCCGTGTTCGATGCGGCAGTGTATTCTCGACAGCAATGGCAAGTGGTTTGCGTGTCTATAGTAACATTGAGTTAAGGTTTCCCTAGGCTTAGTGCCGATTATTAACCGCTATTTGACCTAATAGCCTTTTTCAAAATCAATTCTGTTTTCAAGTTGGAACCCGTCGCGCCACAAGCCGTAATTACGGGTGAAAATCTCAACCACTTGCTCAGGAAAACTCACTGCTGCGATGTGCGGGGTAAGGCTAATGGCAGGGTGCGTCCAGAACGGGTGATCTTCGCTTAATGGCTCTTTTTCAAACACATCGAGGTAAGCGTGTTGAATGTGACCCTCTTCAATCAGTGCAATCAAATCACTCTCAACAAGGTTTTTACCGCGCCCGACATTAAACAGCAATGCATTGTGGCAATGGCTCAATGTACTTTGATTGAGTAAGCCTTTGGTGTGCGACGTGTTGGGTAACGTACTGACCACAACCTCCGCGTGGGCGAGGGCAGTAGCAAGCTCGTTAATGTGATAGGTTTTATCAAAACCCCCGTTTTTGGCTGGGATGCCAGTGCGGTTGACGCCAATCACGTGCAAACCAAAGGCTTTGGCTACTTTTGCTAAATGGCTGCCAATCGAGCCTGTGCCGAGGATCACCATGGTTTTATCATTGATCGATTGATAAGGGTGGGTCTGCCACTGTTTAGCCGCTTGTTGCTGCGCGTAGCAAGCAAAGTGGCGAAAGTGTGCAATCAGGTTGCCCAGAACGTATTCAGCAATTTGCTGGCCGAAGATGCCTTTAACGTTGGTGAGCTCATAATCTTGACGAAGTTGTGGCGACATTAAGGTGTCGACGCCTGCATATTCCGAGTGCAACCATTCCAGTTGCGGAAAATCGTCCAAATACTTTGCCGCCAGTGGTGGTGCGGCCAGCAAAATGGTTGCTTCGCTGCGATCGTCAGTGATGGCTAAGCCGCTCAACTGCGCCTGTTCAATCGCTTGTCGATAAATATCGTTGTGTTCGGTCAGAATATAGAGTTTATGAGTGAAATTGTTCATCGGCTTTGCTTTTTTCCCTGTTGGTTATCAAGTACACTTCCGCTGTCTTTTTCTGCTGCGATTGAGTGATTATGCTACAAAACCCTCTGCAGGTTCGTCTTGAGAAATTTGAACCTTGGCAACAAATTACTTTTATGGCGTGTTTGTGTGAACGTATGTACCCGAACTATGCCATGTTTTGCGACAATACTGAATTTGCTCACACGCGAGTATATCGAGATATTCTCGACAGTGTTTGGGAATTACTCACGGTAAAAAGTGCCAAAATCAATTTCGAGAACCAATTGGAGAAGTTGGAAGAGATCATTCCAAGCCCAGAAGATTTTGATGTTTACGCTGTGTACCCAGCAATTGATGCGTGTGTGGCTTTGTCTCACCTACTTCACGGCCTGCTTGATCGCGATTATCTGTATGAAAACATGCAAAAAATCAGTCAGGTGTCGGTGCTTACAGTGGCGCAGTTAGAAGAAGCGCAAACGGGCGAAGAGATCACCAACGACAATCAAAAACAAAATGAAGCGGTTTGCGCCGAATGGGATGTGCAGTGGGCTATTTTCCGCCCTCTGCGTGAAGCCGTAGAGCGAGATATTGATTTGATTAAAGACCTACGCCAAGAGCTACGCGACGAAGGCGTGAGCAACATTGGCGTGAGTTTGTAGTACACCCCCTCCTAACCTCCCCCTAGAAGGGGAGGGACTAAAAGCGCTCTCGTCTACCTTGAAGGGGAGAGACTAAAAGCATGTTCGTTTTGGGTGCTGAAATGTGCTGATTTCAGTGATCGCTTTTAAATTCCGTACATCTACCTAACTTTCCTCTAGAAGGGGAGGGACTAAAAGCACTCTCGTCTACCTTGAAGGGGACTTGAAGGGGAGAGGCTAAAAGCGTTCGTTTCGGTGCCGAAAAGTGCTGATTACAGTGATCGCTTTTAAATTTCGTACATCTACCTAACTTCCCCCTAGAAGGGGGGGCTAAAAGCGGCCTCGTCTCCCTTGAAGGGGTGAGACTAAAAGCATGTTCGTTTTGGGTGCTGAAATGTGCTGATTTCAGTGATCGCTTTTAAATTCTGTACACCCCCTCCTAACCTCCCCCCTAAAAGGGTGAGGGACTAAAAGCGTTCGTTTCGGTGCCGAAAGGTGCTGATTACAGTGATCGCTTTTAAATTCCCTCCCCTTTGAGGGGAGGGTTAGGGTGGGGTGTTTAAGTAGCGACAAATATCCTCAACAACATCATCAAGTTGTATTCGTACTTCCTCGTTTGTATACCGTAAAACACGAATGCCAAATTGCTCTAGATAATCAGTTCTTGCTTGGTCGTAGATATAAGAAGACTCGCTGAAATGAGAGTCACCATCGATTTCAATCACCAGCCGATGACTTGGCGCATAAAAATCCACGATATAAGGACCAATACCAAACTGACGGCGAAATTTAGTGCCTAGTTGTTGGCATCGTAACTTTGCCCACACACTTTGTTCTGATGCTGTAGCGTTAGTACGCAATGTTCTACGCCGCATTTTTGTCGATTTAGGATTAGATTCCATTCTATTTCCTTTATTTTTTATTCCTCATCCCTGTTTTCAATGACGCCGTGTGTTTTCTTCCAACGTTCCCAGCGCTGGTAAGCGAGCTGCTGCATGTCGGTGGTTTTATCTGCTTCATCAATGATCTCTTCACCCAGTAGGTATTCAAAAATATCCTCTAAGGTCAGAATGCCTTGTACTGTGCCGTATTCATCAACGATTAACGCCAATTGCAGCCGTTTTTGCATCATTTGATCAAACGCCTTTAATAAGCTCATTTTATTGAGCAGCGCATGAAGCGGCCTCATGACTTCTTCTAAACGTTTACTGCCTTGGCCCTTTTGTTGCAGTTTAAATAGCTCTAAGCGATGCACAAAACCGATGATGTCCTCTTTGCTTTCGCCATAAATAAGCGGACGCGAGAAGGGCGTATCTCTATGTTGCACGAGAAACTCGTCGATAGTGAGTTGCGCGCTGGCGCGAAACAAAACCGGGCGCGGTGTCATCACTTGAGTCACTGGGACGTGTTGGATAGCCAACAAGTTATTGAGTATTTTTGATTCGCCATCGGCAAACTCACCGCTTTCATTGGCCAGCATGGCCATTGCGGAGAGTTCATCACGCATTTTGGGCGCTTCATGGTGACGCGCTAAGCGTTTGGTGATCTGCTCTGAAAACCAGACAAAAGGTGTCAGCGCCCACACCATCCAGCGTAAAACCACCGCAGAAGCTGGCGCAAGTTGACGCCAATAGGTCGCACCAATGGTTTTCGGTACGATTTCCGACAATACCAAAATGCCTAGAGTTAGCACCGCAGAAAATACGCCGAGCCATTCGCTACCAAATACGACCGCCGCTTGTGCGCCTGCGCTGGCGGCACCGATGGTGTGAGCAATGGTGTTGAGCGTGAGAATCGATGCCAAGGGACGGTCAATGTCCGCTTTGAGCTTGCTTAATTTATCAGCTGAAGGATGAGCATTTTGGCGCAACTGAGCAAGGTAGCTTGGTGTGATGCTCAGTAGCACAGCTTCAAGAACCGAACAGATAAAAGAGACACCGATGGCAACGGCAATATAAACCGTAAGCAAAAACATGATTGTTCCTTAGTTTTAATCTATACCAAATCAATACTGCGTTGAGTTTGCTCCATGCCAATGTCGGTCATTGGCGGCTCTCCTGCGTAGGATTGCACTGATATATTAGGTCGCTTAAGTGACCTGAAATATCAGGTATCCAAGCATAAGTACGCTATAAATAAGGGCTTACAGCGTCAAAAACAAGCGGATATTCTTTGTCAATCAGTAACAAATTGTGAGTTATTGCTCATATTGTGGTTAAAAGTGCGGCATAGAGACAAAAGATCAGCGACAAACCTTTGCCAGACGGGGGCTTTATGTTTTAGAGTGAGGTCAATTCGATAACACATGAGAAGGGAAACCTAATGAACAAGACCCAATTAATCGACTTTATCGCTGAAAAAGCAGACTTATCTAAAGCACAAGCAAAAGCTGCTCTTGAAGCGACTTTAGGCGCAGTTGAAGGCGCTCTCAAAGAGGGTGACCAAGTTCAACTAATTGGTTTTGGTACATTCAAAGTAAACCACCGTGCAGCGCGTACTGGCCGTAACCCTAAAACAGGTGCTGAGATTCAAATCGCAGCAGCTAACGTTCCAGCATTTGTAGCCGGTAAAGCACTGAAAGATTCAGTGAAATAATTTATACTACGCCGAGATACTCTCTCGGCGTAGATTTCTCCCATGAAGAAAATTCTTTTATCCATTCTATTTCCCCTAGTCTTAGTGGGGTGCTCCTCCTCTAGCCATACGCCTAGTCTCGAACAATATTCCAATTATACCAGTGGGCAAACCATGGGTGATGCCACCAGTTTTTATTGGTATATCGAGCGTTCAGCCTCTCCAAACAGCGCCGCCGATTATGTCGCATCAGGTGATTATGGTTGGTATAAAACTAATTATCGCTGGGATGAAGGGACATTAAGAGAGCTCAAGCGTGAAGGTGAGCAGCTACAAAAGAAATCGCTCGTACCTTATTCGGTTCACTTACGTTTTAATGACGCTGGCGAGGCCATTTATCAACAATACCGTGTCGATGGAAAAATACTGCCACTCGATGAAGAGCAGCTTTCCCATTATCTGCAACAGGCACAATACCTGATCTCAGAAACCAAAAATAAAGACAACCAAGGGTTAGAACTGATTCAAGGGGTGTGGGATGGCGAAGTGTTTGAAACCTGCACGGGTCATGAATACACGCAGATGGAATTTAACCAAACGCTGCCCAGTTTTGTGGTCAGTCGTTTAGCATCATTGGATAACTACATCGCATTTTTAGGTAAAATCCGCAATAACCGTGTCTATATCGAAGAGCTATTAATGCTTGCTGATGAGAATCATGGCTGTGTCGACAAACCGCAATTGTTGAAGTGATGATTAAGTTCATCTCGAAGTGGGTTTAACACCAAGCCAATACAGAAGTATGAATATGAAGTATAAAAATAAGGCGCTCAATGAGCGCCTTATTGGATCATAACCTAGCTTTGTCGTTGTTATTTTGTTGTCTGTTGTTCACGAGCTATCGCGCGGTAGCCAATATCGCTGCGATAGAATATGCCATCCCAGTTGACCTGTTTGGCTAATTGGTAAGCGCGCTGCTGCGCTTGTGAAACCGTGTTACCCAGTGCGGTTGCGCATAACACGCGACCACCGTTGGTGATGACTTCTCCAGCTTGGTCGCTTGTGCCTGCGTGGAAGATTTTCTCACCTGCGACTTCTTGCGTTGGTAAGCCAGAAATAACATCCCCTTTCGCGTAGTCGGCAGGGTAACCGCCAGCGGCCAAAACAATACCGATAGAAGCGCGTGGGTCCCATTTTGACTCCACTTGATCGAGTTTGCCTTCCAGTGCGGCAAAGCAGAGTTCGACCAAATCCGATTGCATCCGCATCATGATCGGCTGAGTTTCAGGGTCACCAAAGCGGCAGTTGTACTCAATCACTTTCGGTGTGCCTTGTGCGTCAATCATCAGCCCAGCGTACAGAAAACCTGTGTAAGGGTTGCCTTCTGCCGCCATACCGCGCACCGTTGGATAAATCACCTCTTGCATCACGCGCTCATGGATCTCGGGCGTGACCACCGGAGCTGGCGAGTAAGCGCCCATGCCGCCAGTATTGGGGCCAGTGTCTTTATCACCGACGCGTTTATGATCTTGGCTGGTGGCCATAGGGAGAACATTTACGCCATCGACCATGACAATGAAGCTCGCTTCTTCTCCATCTAAGAACTCTTCAATCACCACGCGGCTGCCTGCATCGCCAAAGGTATTGCCTGCGAGCATATCTTGAATCGCGTCTTCGGCCTCTTGCAGCGTTATCGCCACAATGACCCCTTTGCCAGCGGCAAGGCCATCGGCTTTGACCACAATCGGCGCGCCTTGCTGGCGGACGTATGCCAAAGCAGGTTCAATTTCTGTGAAATTAGCGTAAGCCCCAGTAGGAATATGATGACGAGCTAAGAAATCTTTGGTGAACGCTTTAGAGCCTTCGAGCTGCGCTGCTGCTTGCGTCGGGCCAAAGATGGGTAAATCCGCCTTACGGAAAGCATCCACCACGCCAAGCACTAAGGGTGTTTCTGGGCCAACAATGGTCAGTTCAATACGTTTTTCTTGAGCAAAAGCGACCAAACCAGCAATGTCTTCCACTGCAATGTTGACGTTCTCAAGTTTAGGCTCAAGCGCTGTGCCCGCATTACCCGGAGCAACAAAGACAGTTTTAACATTTGGGTTTTGAGCGACTTTCCAACCCAGAGCGTGCTCACGACCGCCAGCACCTATAATCAGAATGTTCATCTATGAGTATCCTTTAACGTATAGAGTTTGTTTGTTGCCATTTACCCCCTCCTAACCTCCCCCTAAAAGGGGGAGGAACTTGGAGAACAATACTTCTTCCTAAAAGTTAGGTGAGGTCACTTCGTTCTATTCTCCCTCCCCTAAAGGGAAGTAAGGTCATTTCGTTCTGTTCCCTCCCCTTTTAGGGGAGGGCTAGGGTGGGGTAAGGTTTTTAGTGACGGAAGTGACGCATACCAGTAAAGATCATCGCCATGCCGTGTTCATCGGCGGCGGCAATCACTTCGTCATCGCGCATCGAACCGCCCGGTTGAATCACACACTTGATGCCCGCTTGCGCCGCGGCATCAATGCCGTCACGGAATGGGAAGAAGGCATCAGAAGCCATCACACATCCTTCGACTTGCAAGCCTTCATCGGCCGCTTTAATGCCCGCAATTTTGGCTGAATAAACGCGGCTCATTTGGCCTGCGCCCACGCCAACAGTCATGTCATCTTTTGAGTAAACAATCGCGTTTGATTTGACGTACTTAGCCACTTTCCAGCAGAAAAGAGCATCTTTGCTCTCTTCTTCACTCGGCTGGCGCTTGGTTACGATTTTGAGATCATCAAGGCTAACCATGCCTTGATCGCGATCTTGCACTAGCAAGCCACCATTGACGCGTTTCACGTCAAAGCCCGTGGTTTTCGCTGACCACTCACCGCACTCAAGCAGGCGCACGTTTTTCTTCGCCGCAACCACTTCAATCGCTTCCGCTGAAACGGTTGGTGCGATGATCACTTCAACAAACTGGCGCTCAACAATCGCCGCTGCGGTTTGTGCGTCTAGCTCGCGGTTGAACGCGATGATGCCACCAAAGGCAGACGTTGGGTCGGTTTGGTAAGCGCGGTTGTAAGCTTGAAGAATATCGCTGCCCAAGGCAACGCCACATGGGTTGGCGTGTTTGACAATCACACACGCTGGCTCAGAGAACTCTTTCACACACTCAAGAGCGGCGTCGGTATCGGCGATGTTGTTGTAAGAGAGCGCTTTACCTTGGAGTTGGCGTGCAGTAGAGACTGACGCTTCCTCTGGGTTGGCTTCAACATAGAAAGCGGCCGCTTGGTGACTGTTCTCACCGTAACGCATGTCTTGTTTTTTCAGGAATTGTTGGTTGAAGGTGCGCGGGAATTTGCTCTCTTCATCACCTTCTTTGTTCTCTCCATAGGATGGAACCATAGTGCCGAAGTAGTTGGCGATCATGCCATCGTAAGCAGCGGTGTGTTCAAAAGCGGCAATCGCAAGGTCAAAACGTGTTTCGAGTGTTAGGGAATTGTCGTTCGCATCCATCTCGGCAATGACACGGTCGTAGTCATATGCATTCACCACTATGGTCACATCTTTGTGGTTTTTCGCCGCAGAACGCACCATAGTTGGCCCACCAATGTCGATATTTTCTACCGCATCAGCTAGGGTACAACCTGCTTTAGCAACGGTTTCGGCAAACGGGTAAAGGTTGACGACCACCATATCAATCGGCTTAATACCGTGTTGTTGCATGATGTCGTCATCTTGACCGCGGCGGCCCAGCACGCCACCGTGTACTTTCGGGTGCAATGTTTTTACGCGACCGTCCATCATCTCAGGAAAACCGGTGTAGTCAGAAACTTCTGTAACAGCAATACCTTGGTCTGCTAATAAGCGAGCGGTGCCACCAGTAGAAAGAATATCGACACCTCGCTTCGCGAGAGCTTGAGCGAACTCAACAATGCCGGTTTTGTCTGATACGCTGATCAATGCGCGGTGAATAGGACGAGCGTTATTCATGCTTCGGTCTTCCTCAAATCATGGAGTTAATGGGAAATTTGATGGCGCACATTCTAACCAAACAATCATCAAAAAGCTCGCGCAATCGTTTGGCATCGCAAATTTTTTTATAAAAACGGCGATATTGGGTATCAAACGTAATAAAAACGTTAAAGGAGAATGAGATGTTTCAAATTGGAGAGCTCGCCAAACGCTGTAAAGTTTCAACCGATACGCTGCGTTTTTATGAAAAAAATGCGCTAATAAAACCGGCGGGACGCAGTGAGTCTGGTTATCGTTTATATAATCAAAAAAATCAGCAGCAGGTGAGTTTTATTCTCAAAGCCAAAGAGCTAGGGCTCAGTTTGGATGAGATCAAAGAGTTACTGGAAATAAAGCTGGAAGCGACCGAACACAGCTGTGCAGAAGTGAAATCGATCACCAGCGCTAAGCTGGTGGTGATTGATCAAAAAATCGCCGAGTTAACGGCGATTCGTCAAGCGCTAAAAAAAATCAACGATGCGTGCTGCGGTCATATAGACGACAACGCCAGCCACTGCTCAATTTTAGCGGCATTGGAGTGATCTCATCAGCCGATAAGGCGTGAGTTGCTCACACTTTAAAATGGCTAATGCTCTGTTTCAGTTGTTGGCCACTGTCTGAGAGATATTGACTGGCTGTCGACACTTGATCGGCTTGGGCTGCAGCTTGGGAGCTGTGCTCGGCAATATGAGTCAGATTGCGATTAATCTCTTCTGTAGCGGTGGTTTGCTGGGCGCTTGCCTCAGCAATATGTTCATTGAGTGAGAGAATCTGTTTTACTTGCTCGTCGATCTCATTGAGTACTTGCTGAGCTAAAACGGCTTGTTGCTGTGTGGCGGTTGATTGTTGCTGCGTTTGAGCCATAAATTCTCCCAGCTCTTTTGCGCGAGCCTGTAATCTATTGATTATCTGCTCTATCTCGTTGGTGCTGGTTTGAGTACGCGTTGCCAGCGCCCGTACTTCATCCGCGACGACCGCAAAGCCTCGCCCTTGTTCACCAGCACGTGCTGCTTCAATCGCCGCATTCAGGGCCAATAAGTTGGTTTGTTCAGCTATCCCTTGGATGACCGCCAGTATCGCTCCGACATCTTGTGTCTCTTTCGCGAGGTTTTTAGTGGTGGTGTCAGTGGTGGTCAGTAGTGCAGACAAGGAGTCCATAAAATCAGAAGCTTTGCCAATCACCGAGCTGCCTTCTTTGCCTTTGCTGCTGGCCGTATGCGCGGCTTTCGCGGCACTACTCGCCGCATTAGCCACTTCTTGATTACTCGCATGCAGTTCGTTCATCGCTGATGCAACCGTATCGACGGATTGCTGCTGCTCTAAGGCTTTGATTGAGGCATGTTGTGAGAGTTGAGTAAGCTCATTTGCCGAGTGGTTAACATTGTCGGTGATCGGTGTGATATTGGTAATAGTATGACGAATCTTCTCTGTGAACTCATTGAAGGCTTGCGCTATGTGTGACAGCTCATCACTACCTTGCACAGAGAGCTGTTTGGTTAAATCACCGTCGCCTTTGGCGATTTCTTCGAGTGCCTGTTTGGTTTCTTCACACGGTTTAGTGATGCTATTTCCTATCACTACTGAAAGAATCAGCATCACAATAATGACGATGCTAAGAATGAGCAATATCGATTGTAGGCGTTGCCAAATCAACGCATTGACATCGTCGATGTAGACTCCAGAACCGAGGATCCAACCCCAAGGTTTAAATAATTTTACATAAGAGATTTTACCCACATCGACGCTAGAACCTGGTTTGGGCCACATATAGTCGACAAAGCCTTCACCCTGCTGTTTAGCGACTTTAGTAAATTCTACAAACAGTTTTTTTCCGGTCGGGTCTGCGGCATTGGAGAGATCTTTACCGTCCAATTGGGGCTTCATTGGGTGCATGATCATACTTGGCTGAAGGTCGTTGATCCAAAAATAATCATCAGCCTCGTAGCGCAGTTTCGCGATGGCTTGTTTGGCTTGAGTCTGTGCTTGCTGCTCGGACAAGGTGCCATCGATTTGTAATTGGTGGAAGTAGCTTAATACGCCGTATCCTGTTTCGACGATGTGGCGAGTTTTCGTCTGTTTTGATTGCATTAAATCGTGTTGATAACTATTGAGCATGGAGACAAATGGGATCAACAGTAGCAGTGTGGTGACCGTGGTCAGCAGGTATAAACGCGTTCTAATTTTGGTCTGGCGCAAGTTCAGTAAGCTCATTGACGTCACTCCTTGTCAATCTTCCGAGTGGTTTTATCATTATAGGCCCATTTGACTTGGTGTTTAGATTGTTGCGTCGCCGAGCTCATCTTAGTCACTCCATTTTTGGGGGGATAAAGCCTTACTCATTGTATGCACTGTTCACGACAAGTGATTTGGGGATCGGTCGGTAAATTTCCATCACATGCACAATGTAACCAGTTTGTTGCGGTCGCGTAAATGCGACAACAGAAGAAGAGAGAGCCCGCTCAAACAATCAGATCTCTTTATTGCATTAATGCAAAGTAAAGCCGCCCGTTGATATTTTAGTTATCCGTTGGGTGAAAATGAAAAAACCGAGCGCAGAGGCTCGGTTTTAAAAGCGATGGTATCTAGTTGCTAGATTTGTGCAGTAGCTAGATTAGTTCATGCCGTATTTTTTTAGCTTCTTACGAAGAGTGCCGCGGTTGATGCCCATCATGGTTGCTGCGCGAGTTTGGTTACCGCGAGTGTACTGCATGATGGTGTCGAGTAGTGGCTGTTCAACTTCAGCAAGAACTAACTCGTATAGTTCTGTCACTTCTTGGCCGTTTAACTGCGCAAGGTAGTTTTTAAGAGATGCTTTAACTGAATCACGTAGTGGCTTTTGCGTGATTTGATCTTGTGAAGTTACGGTTGTTACTGTGAAAGCTTCTGAAGTCAGGTTTTGTTCGAACATATGCGGTCTAGCTCTTCTCTTAATTATGATGCAACGTTATCAAAATAACCTTCGAGCGCGTCAATTTGCAGCGGTGCTGCGTCAATAGCGTTGAAGGTACGGCGAAACTCACTCGCTTGTTCATGTTCTTTCAGATACCAACCCACATGCTTACGAGCGATGCGAGGGCCTAAATACTCACCATAGAAACTGTGGAGAGCCTGTACATGACCAAGCATAATATCTTTCACTTCCGCAGCCGGAAGTTCAGACATCGTGGTGCCGTTTTCCAAATAGTGTTGGATTTCTTGGAAAATCCACGGGCGACCTTGGGCAGGGCGTCCAATCATTAAAGCGTCAGCGCCGGTGTAATCCAGCACGTATTTCGCCTTCTCTGGGCTATCGATATCACCGTTAGCAATAACCGGAATAGAGATGGCGTTTTTCACCGCTTTAATGCTGTCGTATTCGGCCTCGCCTTTGTACATACACGCTTTGGTTCTGCCATGCAGGGCTAAAGCTTGTATGCCGCAGTCTTCGGCTAATTTAGCGATGTAGACACAGTTTTTGTTGTCTGTGTCCCAGCCAGTACGGGTCTTTAATGTCACTGGGACATCAACGGCGTTCACCACCGCTTTCAAGATCTGTTCAATCGTCTCCGGAAATTGGAGTAAGGCTGAACCCGCTAGCTTTTTATTCACCTTTTTTGCTGGGCAACCCATGTTGATGTCGATGATCTGAGCACCGTTCTCAACACTAAATTGGGCTGCATCGGCCATAAGCTGTGGGTCGGCTCCCGCAATTTGTACCGAGCGAATGCCCGATTCGCCCTCATGTACCATACGTTGCATCGACTTTGACGTATTCCATAGAGCAGGATTAGAGGACATCATTTCACTGACGGCCATGCCTGCTCCATAGCGAAGACACAACTCTCGAAATGGTCTGTCAGTCACTCCTGCCATAGGGGCAACGATAAGATTGTTCTTAAGTTGATAGTTTCCGATTTTCAAAACGTCATCACAGTTCTGTACCAGCAAGGGCGCGCATTTTACGCATTTTTTTACTGCGTGAAAAGACTAATATTTGAGCATTTACAATTTGTTTTAGTAAATCGTATAAAATACAGTCTATTAGCACGCAAAGTCTTATCTAGCCTTGCTTGCGACCCGAGATGCGGCACCACTCATTGAGCTCAATTATCGGGTCAATGTGAAGCTCGTCACGATAATGGTTGGCAACTTCTTCGGCTTGAGTGTCCAAAACACCGGACATCGCAAGTTGGCCATTGGGCTTAAGTAACCCTTTGATCACACCATTCAGGTCACGCAGTGGGCCGGCCAAAATGTTGGCCACAACCACGTCAGCGATTAAGCCTTCAGGTTGATCTTGTGGCAAATACACTTCAAGTTGGTCAGCTACGCCATTGCGTCCTGCGTTGTCGTTAGAAGCAAGCAGTGCTTGTGGGTCGATATCAATACCGACGACTTTGGCTGCGCCCAATTTGATCGCTGCAATGGCTAGGATGCCTGAACCACAACCAAAATCGATGACGGTTTTGCCTGTCAGATCGAGCCCTTCGAGCCACTCTAAACATAATGCGGTCGTCGGGTGAGTGCCTGTACCGAATGCAAGGCCCGGGTCGAGCATTACGTTGACAGCGTCAGGTTCTGGGATTTCACGCCAGCTTGGGCAAATCCACAAACGTTGACCAAATTTCATCGGGTGGAAGTTGTCCATCCATTCACGTTCCCAGTCTTTATCTTCGAGCTGTTCAACTTTGTAGGCAAAGTCATCACTCAGCAGTTTGCTTGAGCGAATTTGGTCAATGATCCATGCGCTATCGGCTTCGGCATCATATAGCGCTAGCACGTCAGTATCGCCCCAAAGGCGAGTTTCGCCCGGAAGCGGTTCAAAAACAGGGGTGTCGTGAGCATCAAGAAAAGTGACGGATACTGCGCCCGTCTCTTCCATCAGCATGTCGCCAATTGGCTCGGCATTGGCGTTAGTTGCGTTCAGTTTAATTTGAATCCAAGGCATGTCAGTTGCTCTGTTATGTCGTCAGTTGGCGCAGAGTTTAGCAGAAACTGACTCGGCTGCCGAAAACAAAAATGCTCACCGAAGTGAGCATTTGGTCTCTCGCGACGCGAAAATTAGTGCTGTAAACCCAATTTCTTCTCAAGGTAGTGGATGTTCGCTCCACCGTGTTGGAAGTTCTCATCTTGCATGATCGATTGCTGCAAGGTGATGTTGGTTTTAATGCCATCGACGATCATTTCGTTTAACGCATTTTTCATGCGCGCAATCGCCACGTCACGGTTTTCACCGTAAGTGATGAGCTTGCCGATCATTGAATCGTAATGTGGCGGCACTGTGTAGCCAGCATAAATGTGCGATTCCCAACGAACGCCCATACCGCCCGGAGCGTGAAAACGTTCAATTTTGCCCGGTGAAGGGAGGAAACGAACCGGATCTTCCGCGTTGATACGGCATTCAATTGCATGGCCACGGATCTTGATGTCATCTTGGGTAAACGACAGTGGTTGACCTGCGGCGACGCGAAGCTGTTCTTTGATGAGGTCAACGCCAGTGACCATTTCAGTGACTGGGTGCTCAACTTGAATACGCGTGTTCATCTCAATGAAGTAGAACTCGCCGTTTTCGTATAGGAACTCAAACGTACCGGCACCACGATAGCCAATTTCGAGACAAGCGCGTGTACAACGTTCACCAATGTATTTACGCATCTCTTCGGTAATGCCTGGTGCTGGAGCTTCTTCAACCACTTTTTGGTGGCGACGCTGCATTGAGCAGTCACGTTCACCAAGGTGAATCGCGCCACCTTGACCATCCGCAATAATTTGTACTTCAACGTGACGTGGGTTTTCTAGGAATTTTTCCATGTAAACCATGTCATTGTTGAACGCCGCTTTGGCTTCGGCACGTGTCATTGCGATCGCTTGGGTTAGTTCATTTTCGCTACGAACCACGCGCATACCACGACCGCCGCCGCCGCCAGAAGCTTTGATGATCACAGGGTAGCCAATGCGTTTCGCATGAGCTTTGTTTTTAACTTCATCGCCATCAAGTGGGCCGTCAGAACCCGGCACACAAGGAACGCCCGCTTTTTTCATTGCGCTGATGGCTGACACTTTGTCACCCATCATGCGAATGGTATCGGCTTTCGGGCCAACAAAAATGAAGCCTGAACGCTCGACTTGTTCAGCAAAGTCGGCGTTTTCAGAAAGAAAACCGTAACCGGGGTGAATTGCTACTGCGCCAGTTACTTCTGCTGCAGAAATAATGCGTGGAATGTTTAAGTAGCTGTCAATACCACGTGCTGGGCCAATACAGATGGTTTCGTCGGCCAGCAGTACGTGTTTTAAATCACGATCGGCAGTGGAGTGCACGGCAACAGTTTTGATGCCAAGCTCTTTACATGCGCGCAGAATACGAAGTGCAATTTCACCTCGATTCGCGATGACTAATTTATCTAACATAAAGCAAACCTCGATTATTCGATAACAACAAGCGGTTGGTCGAATTCAACGGTCTGGCCGTCTTCAAGTAGGATTGCCGTAACGATACCTGCTTTATCGGCTTCGATTTGGTTCATCATTTTCATCGCTTCAACGATGCATAGTGTGTCACCGACTGAAACACTTTGACCGACTTCGATGAACGCTTTTGAATCTGGACTTGGTGAGCGGTAGAAAGTACCGACCATTGGCGAAAGTACTTGGTGACCTTTTGGCGCTACAGGCGCGGCGGCTTCAGCCGTTGGCGCAGGGGCAGCGACTGGCGCGGCTTGTTGTGCTGGCGCTGGTGCAGCGTAATGCATCTGAGCCATCTGTACTGGCGCAGTGTTACGACTGATGCGTACCGATTCTTCACCTTCAGAGATTTCTAGTTCAGAAATGCCAGATTCTTCTACCAGTTCGATAAGCTTCTTGATTTTACGAATATCCATCTTTTCTTTCTCTTTATCTTGTGAATACGTCAGCCCTTAAGGTTGGGCCGTAGAGTGTTTGTTTATCGTTGATCGTCTGTGGGTTATTTTGCCTGTAGCGCTTTTATGGCAGCTGCAAGAGCAAATTCATAACCTTGTGCACCTAACCCGCAAATCACCCCTTGCGCCTTATCCGACAGATAGGAGTGGTGGCGAAAAGGTTCACGTGCGTGAACGTTGGATAGATGCACTTCAATAAATGGGATGGCGACACCCAATAACGCATCGCGCAGTGCCACACTGGTGTGCGTCAATGCGGCGGGATTAATGATGATGAAGTCGACCTTGCCGTAAGCGGCATGGATGGCTTCGATCAGCTCATATTCGCGGTTCGATTGAAGATGTTCTAACTCAATATCTGCTTTTTGCGCTTGTTCGCGTAATGTCTCGACAATGTGCGCTAAGGTGTCAGAACCATAATGTGCAGGTTCACGTAGCCCTAACAGGTTAAGATTCGGCCCATTTAAGACCAGAATGCGAGATTTAGCAGTCATTGTGTCGACATCTCCCTATATCGTGAAACGAATATTAATATTCCCATATTATTCTTAGGTCAGAGTGAATTTTTCGTCAAAAATTCCCTGAATTTAAGAAATTGCCCAAGATTATAGCTAATTCAGCGCAAATGGCAGCAATTTACTGGTCTTATCAGATAGTTTACTCATTTAATTCTGCAACCGAGTTAACAGAATGAGAAGAACTGAGAGGGAAAGAAAAAGCCGCCACAAGTGTGACGGCTTAATCATCTCAATGCCTCGCGGCAGGTAGAATCGTTAGCGTTAAGACAATTCTGCTTTTTCGGCGATCAATTTATCCACTACGCTAGGATCGGCCAGTGTTGAGGTATCACCCAAGTTGCTGGTGTCGCCGGTGGCGATTTTACGCAAAATACGACGCATGATTTTGCCAGAACGGGTTTTGGGCAGTGAATCGGTCCAGTGGAGTACATCGGGCGTTGCTATAGGGCCAATCTCTTTTCGTACCCAATCTTTGACCTCTTTGTGCAACTCGGCACTGGGGTAAACGCCATCATTTAAGGTGATGTAAGCATAAATGGCTTGGCCTTTAATATCGTGTGGCACGCCGACAATTGCCGCTTCTGCAATTTTATCAAAAGCAACCAAAGCTGATTCAATTTCCGCGGTGCCCATGCGGTGGCCTGAAACGTTTAACACGTCATCCACGCGGCCCGTTATCCAGTAGTAGCCATCCTCATCGCGGCGTGCGCCATCACTGGTGAAATACATGCCTTTGAAGGTTGAAAAATAGGTTTGTTCAAAACGGTCATGATCGCCATAAACGGTGCGCATTTGGCCCGGCCATGAATCTAAAATAACCAAGTTACCTTCGGCAACCCCTTCAATGATGTTGCCCATGTTATCGACCAAGGCTGGTTGCACGCCAAAGAATGGCCGTGTGGCCGAACCCGGTTTAAGTGCCGTCGCGCCCGGCAGTGGCGTAATTAAAATGCCACCCGTTTCGGTTTGCCACCATGTATCGACAATCGGTGATTTTTCGTTACCGATGGTTTTGTAGTACCACTCCCACGCTTCTGGGTTAATTGGTTCTCCCACCGAACCCATAATGCGCAAACTGGCGCGTGACGTCTCTTTGACGGCTTCATTGCCTTTCGCCATCAAGGCGCGAATAGCGGTCGGCGCAGTGTAAAGAATGTTAACTTGGTGTTTATCCACCACTTGACTCATGCGGTTGGTGTCTGGGTAGTTGGGAACCCCTTCAAACAGAACGGTTTTTGCACCATTGGCCAAAGGACCGTAAACCAAGTAGGTGTGGCCAGTGATCCAGCCCACATCGGCGGTACACCAAAACACTTCGCCCGGCTGATAGTCAAACACATATTTGAAGGTCATCGCCGCGTAAACAAGGTAGCCACCGGTTGTGTGCAGCACACCTTTGGGTTTACCCGTTGAACCAGAGGTGTAGAGGATGAAGAGGGGATCTTCCGCTTTCATGGCTTCGGCTGGGCAGTGGTCGGAAGCTTTTGCGGTTGCTTCATGCCACCACACATCACGATGTTCGTGCCAGTCAATTTGGCCACCAGTGCGTTTAAAGACGATCACTTTGCTGATGTTTTTCACTTCAGGGTGGGTCAAGGCTTCATCTACGTTTTTCTTCAAGGGCACAGCGCGACCGCCACGTACACCTTCGTCGGCGGTGATGACTATTTTGGAATCGGAATCAATGATGCGACCGGAAAGGGCTTCCGGTGAAAAGCCACCAAACACCACAGTATGCACTGCGCCTATTCGAGTACAAGCGAGCATCGCAACGGCTGCTTCTGGCACCATTGGCATGTAAAGACAGACCACATCTCCTTTGCGAACTCCTTGATCTTTTAACACATTAGAAAAGCGACACACTTGTTGATGGAGTTCTTTAAAGGTGAGGGTTTTATCGTCAGCCGGATCGTCACCTTCCCAGATAATCGCCACTTCATCACCACGAGTGGCAAGGTGGCGATCGATGCAGTTGGCGGAGACGTTTAATGTGCCATCTTCAAACCAGCGAATATCTACATGGCCAGTATCAAACGAGGTTTGTTTCACTTGAGTGAAAGGCTTAATCCAATCCACAATCTTGCCGTGTTCACTCCAGAAGCCTTCTGGGTCGGTCACTGATTGTTGGTACATCGCTAGGTAAGTGTCATTATCCGCATGTGTTTTGGCTTTGATGTTCTCTTTTACCGGATAAACGTGGGCTTCACTCATTGCTTTTCTCCTTGTGAATTTGAACAATTTCCCTGTTGATTGGCGATCAAATTGCGCTGAAAGGAAAATCTGTATGTGGGTAACTGTCAGTCAGAGTGCGATTTTCTACAATTAGACTTTAGGATGAGTGTGGGGTAAGTGCTAGCGCGAGTAAGGTGCAACAAAGGGAGGCAGATCACCTTTGGTCAAGCGCACAAACACTAATGCCGCAGCGATGGCATCTTGCAGCGCGTCGTGTTTATCCTGCATCGGCAAGTCGAGATGGCGACAAATCGCCTCTAAGCTGAGGTCGATGTACGCGTTCGGCAGCATTCTCTCTAACTGATCATGATAGATTTGACTTACTTCGATGAGAGCATTGGGCAGTGGAAAGCCTAAATGTCGCCGACAAGCGAGGTCGAGGATTTTTTTGTCATAACGAATGTGATAGCCCACTAAAGGTCGGTTGCCGATAAAGTCTAATAGGTGAGTGATGGCCTCTTGCTCGTCGATGCCATCGACCAGATCTTGATGGCGAATTTTGTGGATTTTGACTGAACCCGAGTCGAGCGATTGTGGCGCGCTCAAACGCACTTCAAATGGCTGGCTGGTTAAAATGCGGTTGTCGATGATTTTGGTGGCGGCAATCGTCACTAACTCGGCGCGATTCGGGTCAAGGCTGGTGGTTTCGCAATCGAGCGACACATATTCCCCTTGCATCGGCGTCGCAAACAACGGCTGATAAGGCGAGTCTTTCAGCTTGTGAAACCAATAATGGCGTGTAAACCAATTCAATTGTTCGCCTCCACTATTCGCGAATTTGATAGTGATAGCCAAGCCACTGCTTGAATTTTTTCACCACGTGTAAACTGTGCCTGAGCAGGTCACGCTCGGTTCGGTCGAGCTGTTTTAAATCGAGTTTATTGGTGCTGTGTTGATTGCTCAGTTGCTGAGCTAAGCGCAATTTAAAGAACTGTTTGAGCGCTTCACTGAGATTATCGGCGGTTTCTTTTTCCAAAACCCGTTGCTCTACTAGCGCCTCGATGCGTTCAAAGGTGTTGTTTTGTTGAACTTGATGTTCAAGGCTTAGGGCGCGAATGCCATGCACAATCGGGAAAATGCCACCTTGTTTAATATCTAAGCCAGATTTGGAGTGTTTTACGGTGCCAAACAGCGTGAGTGGTACAGAAAAGCTCAGCGCGGGGCGAGTAAACTCCATCAAAATCAATTCTTGGTCGGCCATTAAATGGCTCAAGTGCTGTTTAATAGGGGCCAATAAGTGTTTGTTGCCCGCGACGGCGTGTGCGTCGGCCATGATCGCAATGTCCATCACTTGCTCGGGTTTGGCCGCTTTTACCCATTGGCTAAGTGTGGTTTTCCACTCATTTTGGCTTTTGACCCATTTGGGATTATTGACCATCACATTGCCCGGACAAAGCGGATAGCCGAGCTGCTGTAAGGTGTGGGTGAGCGTGTCCATGACCACCCCCATTTGATGCCACTGCAAGCCATCTTTGATGATCAGCGCGTTATCTTGGTCGGTTTTGAGGATCTGCTCTCCACGGCCTTCGGAGCCGAGTACGATCAAGCAGCAGTGATCATGCAGCGCGGGTGGCACAACCAAATGAAAGGCTTTTTCGATGATCTGTTCATTGACTGCTGAAATCAGCTCCATAATAAAACGAGTGCGAATGCCATTGTTGATTAGGCTTTCAACCAGTTGCCGTTGTTTGTTGGAGGCGAGAGCTAACTCTTCCACGCAGTTGGCGCGAGCAATACTTAACGTCAGCACGTGAGAATGAGTGGAGAAAGCACTGAGAATTTGTGTCATGTCCAGCATGCCAACGGCTTGATGACCATCACACACCATCACTCGTTTTATGCGGTTGCGCGTCATGGCAATCATCGCATTAAACAGAAAATCGCCATCGTTGATGTGCAGCACAGGAAAGGTAGCAATTTCCCCAACAGGGGTATCGAGCGGGTGGTTATCGAGCATGACGGAATGCAGCATATTGGTGCGCGTGACGATAGCATAGGGGTGCGCACTGGGGTTTTCGATTAAGCGTTGATCATGCTCGGCAAGACGAACTAAGGCCGCATCAACTCCGTTATCGCGTAATTGCTGGGTTACTTGGTTGAGCGGTTGATCTGGGCTTAAAATCATCGGTGGATGGTAAATCGAGTCATCAACCTTAGTTAAAATAAATTCGGCTAAATTCTTCTGCTGATGCGCCACATCAAGCAGAGCCTGGCGTTTGGCGAGGTTATTGTCGAAGTAGGCGGCGAACTGACCGTTGTCATTATACAGTTCGAGAAAGACGGCTTTCGGCAGCAGATAGCTTAAGGTATCTTCCAGCGCCACGTACTGATGCTTGGCTTTTTCTTCAAACAGTGCGCGTACATCAAACATGTCATCGTTGGCGTAGTGAGCAAAAATCTCTTTGCCATCTGGCGAGCGTTCTTCGACCGCGCCTTTGATCAGTACGTGTAGATACACGCTGGGTCTGTCACTGGCCTGCAGCAGATCGTTGCTACGAAAATACGCTACATCCAAGGATGAGCGAAGTCGCTGTTGCTGCGGCGGTGTTAAGCGGTCAAAGGGCGGTGACTGCATGTTGAATTTGTCAGGCATAACGATCGTCACTCAGAAGAAATTCCTATCTAAGTGTGACAAAAATCGCCACTACCTCCAGACGACTTTGGTCTAATGAGTGATATGACCCGCAAGGTTGTGAATAAGGAAACAGATTTGTCAGTAAACTTCCCTTTTTAGAAGCCTAAACTGCCTGCATAATACGGCGGTTTTCTCTCCCTCATTTTGTTCAGGATGAATCATGCTTAACCCCTCTCCATATGGTTGGATATCGCAGTACTTTATTGGTTTCTTCTTTGCGTATGGCGTCTATTTGCCATTTTGGGCGCTGTGGTTTGAAAACCAAGGCGTATCAGCAACCGATATCGGCGTATTAATCGGTATGGGCTTTGCTACGCGTTGCGTCGCTAATTTGGTGATTACGCCGCGTATCCATAAGGCCGAGCTTCTTCTACCAGCACTGCGTTGGTTAAGTTTGGCGGCGTTTTTATTTATTGGTTTTCACTTCTTTACGGGCGGCAGTTTCTGGCTGATGGCGTTAGCCACTGTGTTGTTTAACCTTTGCTGTGGCCCCGTGGTGCCGCTATCCGATGCGATGGCTAACTATTATGCGCGCTTAAAAATGCTCGATTATGGTCGCACCCGCTTATGGGGATCGGTGGCTTTTATCGCTGGTTCTACCGTGGTTGGCGTACTTGTGGCACGTTATGGTTCGGACATGATCCTCTACACCGCCTTGGCTGGGGTGTTTGTTTCGCTATTGATTAGCTTGCGCAATCCCAACCCAATGCCCGTGACGGTTGGTAATGCACATGCCGTCCGACCGAAACTGACGCAGTTATTGCGTGAGTGGCCAGTGATAAAATTCTTGATTCTAGCGGCGCTAATACAGGGCAGTCATGCGGCGTATTACAGTTTCAGTTCGATTCACTGGAAAGCGGCGGGGCATTCGGAAGAGCTGATTGGCTATTTATGGAGTTTAGGGGTTGCCGCTGAAGTCGCGGTATTTGCGCTCAGCAAACGCCTTTTTTCAGGCTGGTCACTACGCACATTATTTGTTGTCGCGTCGATTGGGGTTGTGGTGCGTTGGACGTTAATGGCGTCGACCACCGCGCTGCTTGCGCTGGGGACGATTCAACTGCTGCATGGGGTGACGTTTGCGATGGCGCATATAGCGGCGATTCAATACATTCAGCACGCACCGCAAAGCAAAATGGTGGCTATGCAAGCGCTGTATAATGCCATTCCACTTGGGGCATTTATTGCTTTGATGACCACCTTGAGTGGCTGGGGTTATGAACGCTGGGGCGCTAATGTATTTTGGGCGATGGCGGCAATGGGCATCTTGGCGCTGTTGATTAAAGTCGAACCCACATCATCCAATGAGTCAGGTACTGAGGTAATGAAAGCAGCGCCTGAAGCACAGAATTAACCTTAACTGATTGAGATTAAAAATTATCCTTAGTTAAATGAAGCCTCTTCTTTGAAGAGGCTTTTTTGAACCGATAAGGATATCAAATGCAAGGATGGATCGTCGTTCCCGTTTCGCTCGCTTACTTAGGCGTGCTGTTTCTCGTTGCTTGGTATGGTGATAGGCAAAGCCAATGGCTGGCGAAATGGCGACCGTGGATCTACAGCTTATCGATCGCGGTTTATTGCACCTCTTGGACTTTTTACGGCACTGTGGGTCAAGCGGCTAGCAACCCTTGGTCATTTCTGCCTATCTACATTGCGCCTATTTTAGTGTTTACCCTTGGCTGGCGTATGTTGGCGCGGCTGATTTTGATTGCGAAGCGCGAACATATTACCTCCATCGCCGATTTTATTGCTGCTCGCTACGGAAAATCACAAGGATTAGCGGTAACCGTAACTTTGATTGCCGTGGTGGGCATTTTACCTTACATCGCCTTGCAACTGCGCGGCATCACTATGGGGCTTGAGATTGTTGCCCCCAACCTCGCTACGCAATTTGGTTATCAGAATTATCACGTCTCGTGGTTTGTGGTCGCGGCTTTAGCGCTATTTACCATGCTGTTTGGTACACGGCATATTGATAACACCGAGCACCACCGCGGCATGATGATGGCGATTGCGTTTGAATCGATTGTTAAATTGGTCGCTTTTTTAACCGTGGGCGGTTTCATCATTTATCTGGCTTCAAGCCGTGAAACGGTTGATCTAAGTGCGATTGCTCAGCAGACGTATCAAGCGCCCAACTGGCCAACGCTGTTGATCCACACCGTATTAACCATGATGGCGATCATCTGCTTACCGCGTCAGTTTCATACCATGGTGGTAGAAAATGAACGCGCGCAAGATCTACATACGGCGCGCTGGTTATTTCCTCTTTACCTGACTTTGATGGGGTTATTTGTTCTACCTATTGCATGGGTTGGGCAAAGTTTGTTAAGCGGCAGCCCTGCCGATACTTATGTACTCAGCGTGCCTATGTCGGTGGGCGCAGAGCAGATAGCCTTACTGGCGTTTTTAGGTGGCACATCAGCGGCCAGCGGCATGGTGATTGTCTCGACCATCGCATTGGCTATCATGGTTTCTAATGATTTGGTGATGCCGCTTCTGTTGCGCCGCATGCGCTTAACTCAGCGCAACTACCGTCATTTATCTGGGTTGTTGCTCAACATCCGTCGCGGGTTGATTCTGTTGCTGCTGCTTGGTGCTTGGGGCTTTTATCAGGCGTTGGATGCGATTGGTTCTTTATCGGCGATCGGTTTTCTCTCATTTGCGGCGATTACCCAATTTGCCCCTTCATTGATTGGTGGCATGTACTGGCGTGAAGGCAACCGCAAAGGCGTTTATGTTGGATTGGCGGTCGGTTTTACTGTGTGGCTAGTAACCTTAATGAGCCAAACCGACATGCTGGCGGGCGATGCACAAACTAACGTTCTGTTATGGATGATCACCCCGCCGGATTGGTTGGTGCAGATGGGGCTGAAAAACTCCGATTGGGGCATGATGCTCAGTGTTGCGCTCAACACATTCTGCTACGTTGTTGTCTCTATGGTGACTCGTCCGAGTTTGAGTGAGCGTTTGCAATCGGCTTCTTTTGTCGGTACGCCGCTGCCTGAGAGTGAGAATCTCAGCTTGTATCAAAGCCGCGTGACAGTGGCTGAGCTTGAAATGTTGGCCGCCCGTTTTGTAGGGCGCACTCGTGTTCGCACCGCCTTTCGCCAATATTGGAGCCAGCAGCGAGAGACGTTACTGCCTAACCAACAAGCGCCATCTACCTTAATCCGTCATACAGAAAGAGTGCTGGCGGGGGTGTTTGGTGCTTCTTCGGCCAAATTAGTGCTCACTTCCGCACTGCAAGGGCGCAACATGCAACTTGAGGAAGTGGCGACCATTGTTGATGAAGCATCTGAGCTGTACGACTTTAGTCGCGGCTTATTGCAAGGGGCCATTGAGCATATTGGTCAAGGAATTACCGTGGTCGATAAAAAGCTGCGGCTGGTGGCGTGGAACCAACGCTATCTCGAACTGTTTGAGTTTCCCGCTGGGCTGATTCAAGTGGGGCGACCGATTGCGGATGTGATACGGCACAATGCGCAACACGGATTGTGTGGCCCTGGTGACCCTGAGGATCACGTGCGGCGGCGGGTGTATCACCTTGAGCAAGGAACCAGACATACTTCGGCGCGTATTCGCCCTGATGGACGAGTTATTGAAGTGCAAGGCAACCCGATGCCGGGCGGCGGGTTTGTGATGAGCTTTAGCGACATCACCGTTTTTCGCGAGGCGGAGCAGGCATTAAAAGAGGCAAATGAAACCTTGGAAGAGCGCGTGCACCAACGAACCCTAGAGCTTGAAACCCTTAATAAACGTTTGGTGGCGGCAACTCAAAAATCAGACCAAGAATCGCAATCAAAATCGCGCTTTTTGGCCGCTGTCAGCCACGATTTAATGCAGCCGTTGAACGCTGCGCGCCTGTTTGCCTCTTCGCTCTCGGAGGTGGCCAAAGAGACGGAAGTGAAAACGTTGGCGGGTTATATAGAGAGTGCTCTGGGCGCGGCTGAAGATCTGATTGGTGATTTGCTGGATATTTCACGTTTAGAGTCCGGCAAGCTCGATGTGCATTCTCATAGCTTTGCTATTAATGATGTATTTTCGAATCTTAACGCTGAATTTAGCGCCTTAGCTAAGCAGCAAGGGATTGATTTTAAAGTGATCCCATCCTCGCTCTATGTGATGTCTGACCCTAAATTATTGCGTCGCGTGGTACAAAACTTTCTCACTAACGCGTTTCGCTACAACCCTAAAGGTAAAGTGGTGCTGGGTGTACGCCGAGTGCGAGATCAGGTCAGGATTGATGTTTGGGATAATGGCATTGGTATCGAGCAAGATAAGCAGCAAGAAATCTTCGAAGAGTTTAACCGTGGTAGCCAAGTCCGTTCTGACCAAGGTTTGGGGCTCGGTTTAGCGATTTCAAAAGGCATTGCATATGTGCTGGGTCATGAAATTTCGATGCGCTCTTGGCATGGAAAAGGCAGCGTGTTTTCGCTCTCTTTGACGCGAGCTAAACCTGTTAAACAGGCTCCGACACTGGCGATAGAGCAAGGTATCCCATCTGATCTCAATCATCTGCGCGTACTGTGTGTGGACAACGAAGCTGATATTTTAGTTGGCATGAACGATCTGCTCGCAAGGTGGGGGTGTGATGTCAAAGTAGCAACGGACTTGCTGCAAAGCCTGAAAGCATTAGAAAACAATTGGTTGCCTGATGTTATTTTGTCGGATTACCGCTTAGATAATGGTCGCACTGGTTTAGAAGTGTTGCAGCAGTGTCGCTTGCGGCTTGGAGATAGCTTTGAAGGGGTCATCATCAGCGCTGATCGCACTGAAGAGATGATGGATGCGATTAAATTCAATGGCTTTAGCTTTATTCCCAAACCAATAAAACCGCTGAAACTGCGCGCGCTGTTGAATCGAGTCAATTAAGCATGCAGCATAAAGCCGATGCGTGGGCATCGGCTTTATGGGTATCACACTTCACTGCGGAGCGAACATCGAGCATGACGCTCGCAGGTGAAGATTAATGGTCGTGAGCTTGACCTGCGCCTTTCGGGAAGCGGATTGACTCCACCATTTCTTGCACTTCGGTTGGAACTTCTGCGGTAAATTTATTCACCACAATCGATACCACGAAGTTCAAACACATACCTAACGTACCAATGCCTTCAGGGCTGATACCAAACAACCAGTTATCTGGCGTGCTGGCTGCCGGGTTAATGAATTTGAAGTAGATGATGTAGGTTGCAGTAAAGATAATCCCTGCGACCATGCCCGCGATCGCGCCTTCTTTATTCATCTTCTTGTAGAAGATGCCCAAAATAATGGCCGGGAAGAAGGAGGCGGCTGCCAATCCGAAGGCAAACGCTACCACCTGAGCCACAAAACCCGGTGGGTTAATGCCTAGGTAACCAGCCCCCACAATCGCAATGATGGCGGCTAAGCGTGCGGCTAACAGCTCTTGTTTATCGGTCATGTTTGGTTTGAAGCCTTTCTTCAATAAGTCGTGAGAAATTGACGTCGAGATAACCAGTAAAAGACCTGCGGCTGTCGAAAGCGCAGCAGCTAAACCCCCAGCGGCGAGCAAGCCAACCACCCAGTTTGGCAGTTTTGCCAATTCAGGAGACGCCAATACGATGATGTCACGGTTAATGTTCATCTCGTTGCGCTCATCACCAGAGTAGAACATACGACCGTCATTGTTCTTATCTTTCCAGCTTACAAGGCCAGTATTCTCCCAGTTCTTAAACCAAGTAGGCGCGTCTGTTGCGGGCACGCCTTGCATGTCTGGGCCATTAATGGTCTCAATCATGTTCACGCGAGCAAAAGCAGCAACGCCTGGCGCTGTAGTGTATAGCAAAGAGATGAACAGCAATGCCCAACCCGCTGAGATACGCGCATCACGCACTTTAGGCACAGTGAAGAAGCGAATAATGACGTGAGGAAGACCAGCAGTACCCACCATCAAGGCTGCGCAGATAAAGAACACGTCAACCTTGCTCTTGTTGCCTTCGGTATAAGCGGTGAAGCCGAGCTCTTGAGTTAAGCCATCGAGTTTATCGAGTAGGTAAACATCGGTACCAGTAATGGTTGAGCCCATACCAATTTGTGGCAGAGGGTTACCTGTCATCATGATCGAGGTGAAAATGGCGGGAACAAGGAAGGCGAAAATGAGCACGCAGAATTGTGCAACTTGCGTATAAGTGATGCCTTTCATGCCACCGAGTACCGCATAGAAGAACACGATCCCCATACCGATGACGATACCAACGTTAATATCCACTTCGAGGAAGCGAGAGAATACCACGCCGACGCCGCGCATTTGCCCCGCAACATAAGTAAACGAGATAAAGATGGCGCAAAATACCGCCACCATACGCGCGGTTTTTGAGTAGTATCGCTCACCGATAAAATCTGGCACGGTGAACTGGCCAAATTTACGCAAGTAAGGTGCAAGGCAAAGTGCCAATAACACATAGCCGCCTGTCCAGCCCATCAAGTACACGGTACCATCATAGCCAATGAACGAGATGATACCCGCCATTGAGATAAACGAAGCGGCTGACATCCAGTCCGCTGCGGTTGCCATGCCGTTAGCAACAGGGTGAACACCACCGCCAGCAACATAGAATTCACTGGTCGATCCTGCACGGGCCCAAATGGCAATGCCGATATAGAGTGCAAACGTAATACCGACCAGAATAAACGTCCAAGTTTGAATATCCATTTCGTAAACCTCTTAGTCTTCCTGCACGTTGTATTTCTTGTCGAGCGCATTCATGCGCACAACGTAAATAAAGATCAAGGCGACAAAGGTATAGATGGACCCTTGTTGTGCGAACCAGAACCCTAGTTTGAACCCGCCTAAATGAATCGTATTAAGTGCGTCGACGAAAAGAACGCCTGCACCATATGATACCAAGAACCACACTGCCAGCAGTGAGCCCATAATTCCCAAGTTTTCCTTCCAGTAGGCTTGAGCATGTTCGGTTGATTGGAACGCCATGACCTTCTCCTTCGGTTTGCATATCGTAGTGTTAATTTAATGTTACAAAACTAAGATAGCAGTGAAAGGGTGATGGGTCTGTGCAACTTTAGTCGGGAGGTTGTTTTTTCCAATTCATTGTAACTAAATGAAATGCCTCAATTTAGAAGGCCTTTCTTATGTTGAATAAATGTTAAATTAGCCAAAAGTATAAGATCATAAGCTCTTGATTGGAAAATCGCTCATGGCGAGTTAACGATTTTTTATGTGGTTGGTTATTCATGCCGCGATAAAAACGATCAATGTTTACATAAAGTTGTCTTAAAAACGGATTAAACTAAGGCACAATGGAACGCGAATTTATGTTGGTTATTCAATCAATAATAATTAAATCAATAAGGAAGGAATATGGATGCAATCGCTATCAATGGTTTTTTTCTCGTAGGTGCTTTGCTGATTGCATTAAGTGTGTTGTTAAGTCCAGTCTCTTCTAAGTTAGGAATTCCTATTCTGCTCGTTTTTTTATTGGTGGGTATGTTGGCTGGGGAGGATGGCCCCGGTGGCATCTTATTTGATAATTATCCGATTGCTTATTTAGTCAGTAACTTAGCGCTTGCCATCATCTTATTGGATGGCGGCATGCGTACCCGTGTTGCCAGTTTTCGGATTGCCTTTTGGCCGTCAGTTTCGTTAGCGACGTTTGGGGTGGCGATCACCACTATTCTCACTGGCTTGATGGCGGCATGGCTGTTTAATTTGGAATTACTGCAAGGTATTTTGGTGGGTGCGATTGTTGGCTCAACCGATGCGGCGGCGGTTTTTTCCCTGCTTAAAGGGAGAAGCTTGAATGAGCGCGTCGGTTCAACGTTAGAGATAGAATCGGGCACTAACGATCCAATGGCGGTGTTTTTAACCGTGACGTTAATTGCGGTACTGGGTAGCCAAGGCGATGATCTCAGCGCAGGATTCTTGCTGCTGAGTTTTATCCAGCAATTTGGCCTCGGGGCTTTATTTGGATTAGCCGGAGGTTGGCTGCTCTGGAAGCTGATTAATAGCAATCAACTTCCAGAAGGGCTCTATTCTATTTTGGCCATCAGTGGCGGTTTGATTATCTTTGCGCTGTCCAATTCACTCGGCGGCAGTGGTATTTTATCCATCTACTTGACAGGTTTACTGTTGGGCAATAAACCGACCCGTTGCCGCTATTCCATTTTGAACGTACTGGATGGGATGACGTGGCTTAGCCAAATTGGTATGTTCTTGGTGCTTGGGTTATTGGTCACACCTTCTGAATTGCTGACCATTGCGGTGCCCGGCTTTGCGCTCGCCTTTGGTATGATTTTGTTTGCGCGCCCCATTTCTGTATGGATTGGTTTATTGCCATTCAAAGCATTTACTGCGCGTGAAAAGTGGTTTATCTCTTGGGTTGGACTGCGCGGCGCTGTACCCATTATTTTAGCGGTTTTCCCAATGATGGCCGGTTTACCGAATGCGCAGCTCTATTTCAACTTAGCCTTCTTCGTGGTGATGGTGTCGCTAGTGGTACAAGGGGGAACCTTGATGAAAGCGGCCGCTTTGGCTCGCGTTGAACTACCGCCCAAACCTGAGCCAATTTCACGTACCGGTGTTGAGATATACCCGTGCAGCGAATGGGAAATGTTGGTCTATAAACTCAAACAAGATAAATGGTGTATTGGTGAGCCATTACGCAACCTTTCTATGCCTGAAGGAACACGTATTACCGCTGTATTTCGTGACGAGCAACTGCTTCACCCATCGGGCAGCACCAAGTTGCAAGAGGGCGATGTCTTGTGCGTGTTAGCACAGGAGAAAGATCTCGAATCACTGAGCAACCTATTCAGTGAAGCGCCAGAAAAAGCCTCGTTAGAGCGCTTCTTTGGTGACTTCTTTTTGGATGTGGATGCAAAACTCGTTGACGTTGCTGCTTATTATGGTTTGACGATTGAGCACCTCAATCAAGAGATGACGCTCAACGATTTACTGATCCAAGAGCTCGGAGCCACACAAGTACTGGGTGACCATTTTGAATGGCAAGGTCTGTATCTGGTCGTGGCGGACGTGGCCGATTGGCAAGCAACCAAAGTCGGTTTGCGATTACCTTTAGAAGAGACGTTAGATGAAGCGAGCGAGTAGCCGACTACTCGCCCAACTCATTGAGTAAAATTACTGCTTGAGTGCGGTTTTTCACCCCAAGTTTACGGAAAATAGCCGTCATATGCGCTTTGATGGTCGCCTCAGAAACATTAAGCTCATAGGCGATTTGTTTGTTGAGTAGCCCATCAGAGAGCATGCCTAATACTTTGTATTGTTGCGGGGTTAAGGCGGCAATTTTCTTGGTTAAATCATTGCATGCGGCGTGATTGGCAATTAGCCCTTCAGGGAAAAATGGGTCACCGGCTAGGACTTGATTGAGCGCCGAGATCAGCGCGCGCATGTCACTCGATTTAGGAATAAAACCAAAGGCACCGTGGTTTTTTACTTGCGCTACCACCGAAGGTTCTTCACTGGCTGAAATCACCACAATCGGTAAATCAGGGTATTCGGCTCGCAAGTGAATGAGCCCTGACATCCCATTTGCGCCTGGCATTTTGAGATCCAACAACAGCAAATCCACATCGCTCTGTTTGGTTAATAAGGCTAACAGGGCATCTAGCGAATCCGCTTCCAATAAATTGGCACCGCTTATCGCCATATGCACCGATTGAAATAGCGCATTGCGAAACAGAGGGTGGTCGTCAGCAATGATGATGGTGTAGGTCGAATCCATGACGTTTTACACTTTTAGCAATGTCGTTAAATCGATTATTGACCGCGATCTCTCGCTGAACAATCTTTATACGCTAAAAGTCTGAACTGTATCCACTTTTTGTCTGATACTTAGTAGTGACTGAGCCTGATCTGAGAGTGGTGTATGTCAGGCGGTTCGAGAAGAAGTGATGGCGTTCACGCGCTATTATTGCCGACGGTTGCAATGGCTTGCTCAAACAGTCGGCAATAATCGGTAAACCTTAAAGCTGGTGGGCGATGAGGTGTGCTAAAAAGCGATCGGCTGGCATAAAACCGCTGATACGTGCGTTTGAAACGCGTTCACCTTGCGCATTCCAAAAATCAATCGTCGGTAACCCTAGCACGTTCATCGCCTTGAGCAGCTCAATATCTTGTGGCTGATTTTTGGTGACGTCCGCTTGCAATAGCACAAAGTTTTGCAGTTTCTGCGCGACCTCTTGCTGATGGAAAGTGTACTTTTCAAACTCTTTACACGCCACGCACCAGTCGGCGTAGAAATCGAGCATGACGGGTTTACCTGCTAATTTGGCTTGGCTCAACTGCAAGTTGAGCTCGGCAATATTATTCACCCGAATGAACTCGACATGGCTACGGCTTGCTAGGTTGGTTTGTTCTGGCTTAAACCACACATCTAGTGCAGGTTGCGCTGAAGCAAACAGACCCAATACCGCAATAATGCCAACCATGCTCTGTTTCCAGCCACCAAACGGCAAGCTGTTTTTACAATGATAGAGCCAACCAAACGCGACGATCCCAAGCGCAGACCAGAGCGCCGTTGACCACACTGGTGGCAATAAGCGTTCAAGTAAGAAGATCGGCGCAGCCAGTAAAATAAAGCCAAATAGTGTTTTGACTCTCTCCATCCAGCCACCGGCTTTGGGGAGTAGTTTGTTACCAAACACGGCGACCAAAATCAGCGGAATCCCCATGCCCATAGCTAAGGCATACAGTGCAATCGCCCCCGTGAATAGGTCGCCACTTTGCGCGACATACAGCAGCGCGCCAGAAAGAGGCGCGGTGGTGCACGGTGAGCAAACCAAACCGGAAATCGCGCCCATGGCAAACACGCCAACACTGCTACCGCCTTGCTGCTTATTACTCAGGCTGTTTAGCCACGTCTGCACTTTGCTTGGCAGTTGCAAGGTATAAACGCCAAACATCGACAGGGCGAGTAGCACAAATAGGGTACTGAGACCAATCAGTACATAAGGGTGCTGCATCGCGGCTTGAAATTGTAACCCAGCCGAAGCGACGACTAGGCCAAGTACGGTATAAGTGAGCGCCATACCTTGCACGTAAATAAACGACAAAATCAACGCGCGCCGTGGTGAAAGTTGACCACGACCAAGCACGATACTGGTGAGGATCGGGTACATAGGGAGTACACAAGGGGTAAAGGCTAGGCCAACGCCAAGTGCTAAAAAGAGTAGCGGTGTCCACCAAGAATCGGCGAGGCGGTTTGCTAGCCCGTCTTGTTCAGCCACGGGCGCTTTTGGCGAATCTGTTTCGCTTTTCGCCATATTGGCCGCCGTGTTGTTGTCAGAGCGAGTATCGCTTGCCACAGCTTGAAGGTCGATAATTCGCGTTTCTGGTGGATAGCAAAAGCCCGCTTTTGCACACCCTTGGTACTGGATAATTAATTTGGCGTTCGCTGCTGCACTGAGGAGCGGTACGTCGACAAACAGTGGCTCAGTATAAATCTTCACATCACCAAAAAATTCATCGTGATATGGCTGACCATCGAGCATCTCGATTTCACCAAGCTGTGCATTTTCGGCGCTGATACTGATCCGATCTTGGTAGAGGTAATAGCCCTGCTTGACCTGCCAATCTAAGAAGATCTGCTTACCTTGCTGCTCGGCATGAAAAGGAAACGCTTGGTCAACTGGGACAAATTGATTGTCGGCTGAGGCCAAACCGAGGTTGTTACCACTATTGAATGGATTGTCATTGCCGAAGACCGCCAACGCAGGTTGGGAAAGTGTCAGCAGAGCTAGCAGTACAAAGGAAAAGAGTAGGCGCATACAAAAATCGAGTCTTCATTAGGTGAGTGTCATCTTAACCCAATCAGACCGCTTTTCGGCGCAATAAGTTTCACAGTGATGGAAAAATCGTCGCTGATGAGGCAGTGAAGCGAGAAAAGCCAAGTGAGGTTGTGGACCTCACTTGGCTGGGCGATGGGGGTTAAGCGACACCTAGGCGAGTTTTCACCACCGCTTCACACGCTTCAATATTATTGATGTCTTTGGGAATAATAAGCACAGTGTCATTACCACCGACCGTTCCTAAAATCTCAGTGTGGGGATCAATATCAACCAATCGCGCGACCAATTGAGCACTTCCAGGATGAGTTTTCACCACCACAGTGGATTGATTGTGAGTGATAAACTCAATTTGTGAGGCGATAGATGACTCAACACGCACTGGTGCGGTTTCGACCGTAATGCAGTACACTTTTTTCCCACACGCATTTTGCACTTTCACCACACCAAGTTGGGAAAGCAAGCGTGACACAGTGGATTGGCTAATGCCTTCGTAGCCGAGCTCTATTAGCCTGAGTCGTAGCTCATTTTGGTTAGCAAAACTTTGTTGTTGTAGGATTTTTTTACAAGCGGAAGCTAACGTTTTGTCATCGGTTTGCATTGCGCCGTGGGGGATTTTTCTGTTCACGGGCGGTTCCTTTTATACACGCTACTGCGTCTGGGGTATCGGTGATCCTTACCATGCCAGCACACTCCCAAAGCCATAGAGTGTGAGTTCACGTTATGTTTAACGCCAATGGCGCAACGGTTGAGCATTGCTCTTTTCCCCTCTATAAGTGGTGGGGGATTATTATTGATGCCTGTAGCTTAACATTAATCAATGTGTCGCTTTTTGCGGGGGATCACCAAATAATAAACTAGATTACCGATTGATTTTTGGCGTTTTATGTTGATTTGATGGAATAATATGCACGGAAATATGCAAGATTCGTAAGTTGGTCCAGCGCCGAGTTAGGACGCTGGAGGCTGGCAGGGCTGTAAACGCGATGGATGCGCGCTTAGTGCTGTTTTAGCAACGTTCAGTCATTATTTCGCGCGAGAATACTTTCTCACAATAGTGGCATTTGAGATGCACATTCTCTTGTTTGAGTTGCACTTTAAAGCGGCTCTCGACAGGCTCGCCATGAGAGATGCAGTTGCTGTTTGGGCAACGAAATACGCTGTCAATTCTCTCTGGCAAAGTGAGGGTCAGTTTGTTGACCACTTTATACTCTTCAATTTGATTGACGGTGGCTTTCGGGGCATACAGTGCTAATTGGTTCGCTTGCTCTTTGGTGAGATAAAGGTTTTCTATTTTAATCAGATCTTTATTACCTAACGCAGAAGAGGGTAGGTTTAGGCCAATCGTCACACGTTGATTGGTTTCATTTAACTTAAACAAAGAGAGAATTTTGATCCCAAGGTTGGCAGGGATATGGTCAATCACGCTACCGTTACGAATCGCTTCAACTTGCAATTGGGTCTCTTTTACCATGATTTTATCTCCTACTTATAAGGTTGGGTTAAGAACAAGGGCTAATAAAGCTTCACGCGCATAAACGCCGTTTTCGGCTTGTTGGAAATAATAGGCGTAAGGTGTTTTATCGACATCGGTGGTGATTTCATCGACCCGAGGCAGTGGGTGCAGCACTTTTAAATTGTGGCGCGCTTCTTTTAATGTTTCTGCGGTTAAGATGTAAGCCGATTTCATATGTGCGTATTCGGATGCATCAAAGCGTTCTTTTTGTACGCGCGTCATGTACAGCACATCCAGTTCAGGCACGACCTCTTCAATGCTGGCGTGCAAACTAAACGCAATGCCAGCCTCTGAGAGCTCTTCGCAAATGTAATCCGGCATCGCCAGCACTTCTGGGGCGATAAAAAAGAAACGTACATTGTTGAATTTCGATAAGGCTTGGGTGAGCGAATGGACGGTGCGGCCATATTTTAAGTCGCCGACGAACGCGACGTTAAGGTTATCGAGCCTGCCTTGCGTTTCATAAATGGAAAACAGATCGAGCAAGGTTTGGGTTGGATGTTGGTTAGCACCATCGCCACCGTTGACTACGGGAACGCCGTTGGAAAACTCAGAGGCTAAACGTGCAGCGCCTTCTTGTGGGTGGCGCATGACAAATGCATCGACATAAGAGGAAATAACTTGCACCGAGTCAGCTAAGGTTTCCCCTTTCTTGGCAAGTGACGTATTGCCGCCATTATCAAAACCAATCACTGTGCCGCCTAGGCGCTGCACTGCCGTTTCAAACGACAAACGGGTACGTGTAGAAGGTTCAAAGAAGCAGCTTGCCACCACTTTATTTTTGAGAAGTTCAGGGTTTGGTTCCGCTTTAAGCCTTGTTGCAGTTTCAACAATCAGATCCAGTTCCGCGCGGCTCAGTTCTGGAATGGAAATGATGTGCTTGTTAAATAACGAATGCGCCATAACGTGTCTTCCCTCTGTATGGTTCGCTTTGGCTACTAGCCTTTGCGAAATTTTGCTTAAAAAAAAGCCCCCTAAAATAGGAGGCTTCAATAACGTTCAGAACAGAAAAACAAAACAGCTAACTCGACCGGCGCCGGGTGTAATGGATGGCGTTGATGGGGAGTGCTGCGGTTCATTTTCTGCTCCGTTTAGACAAATTGCGAAGGATTATACGGACAAAAAACACGCTGGCAATACTCTTTGGAAAATATCCAGAAAATGGATTTTTATGCGAAATTAGCTTGATTTCGATGTTATTTACTACGCGTTTACAGCTAAAGCATAAGCGCGATTTGTGAGTGTTATTGACTGAAAAAAAATGCGAGTTTTATTCAAGCTCGCATCGATTCAACATCAAAGAGATGAAGTAGACGATTCATCGCCTACATTCATTATCTACTATTCGTTACCTAAGTTAGTTACCTAAGGTGGCCACCATCACGGCTTTGATGGTGTGCATGCGGTTTTCAGCTTCATCGAACACGATGGAATGCTCAGATTCAATCACTTCATCGGTCACTTCAACGCCTTTGGCAAGCACTGGGTAGTTTTTCGCAAGCTCTTTGCCAACGGTGGTATCTTCGCCGTGGAATGCAGGCAAGCAGTGCATGAATTTCACATGTGGGTTACCAGTAGCTTTTAACATCGCCATGTTCACTTGGTAAGGCAGCATCAATTCAATGCGCTCTGCCCATGCTTCTTTCGCTTCGCCCATCGATACCCAAACATCGGTGTAAAGGAAATCACAGCCTTGAACGCCTTCTTGAACATCATCTGTAAGCGTAATTTTCGCGCCTGTTTGCTTTGCAATAGTGCGACATTCCGCGACTAATTCTTCGGTTGGCCAGAACGCTTTTGGTGCAACAAGGCGAATGTCCATGCCCATTTTCGCAGCGCCCACCATCAAGGAGTTACCCATGTTGTTGCGTGCATCACCGAGGTAGGCAAATTTCATTTCATGGAGGCGTTTGCCACGGCCATGTTCGATCATGGTAAGGAAATCAGCCAGAATTTGTGTTGGGTGGAATTCGTCAGTTAAGCCGTTCCATACTGGTACGCCAGCGTAGGCACCAAGCTCTTCAACGATCTCTTGACCAAAGCCGCGATATTCGATGCCGTCATACATGCGGCCTAAGACGCGCGCGGTATCTTTCATCGACTCTTTGTGGCCAATTTGTGAGCCTGATGGGCCTAAGTAGGAGACTTGAGCACCTTGGTCAAACGCTGCTACTTCGAATGCACAGCGAGTGCGAGTTGAGGTTTTTTCAAAGATAAGTGCAATGTTTTTGCCTTTGAGACGAGGCTGCTCATAACCGTTGTATTTGGCTTTTTTCAGCTCAAGGGATAGATCCAATAGGTGCTGGATTTCGCGTGGAGTGAAATCAAGAAGTTTTAGAAAGTTACGATTGCGTAAGTTAAAAGCCATGATCTTTTCCTCATTTGCAACGCTTGCTTCTGATGAGAGGGTGGAAGAAAGCGTTACTATTTGTTTAAAGTTAAAAACAGATTCGGTTTATAAAATAGATTTTAAAAACAATGTGTTAGTCACGCGTAATATTGGTACCTGCTGTGCCTTCTAAGATGCGTAGGCCATCTTCTAACGCGCCGATCCCAACGACTTTCCCGCCTTGTTGAATGAATTCGCACGAGGCTTCAATTTTTGGCCCCATAGAACCAGCATCAAATTGATAGTTGGCAAGCTCACTTGGCGTTGTGCTGCGCAGCGCATGTTGGGTTGGTTTACCCCAATCAAGGTAAACGGCGTCAGCATCGGTCAAAATGAGCAGCGCGTCGGCGTTCAATTGTTTGGCAAGAAAGGCAGCAGACATGTCTTTGTCGATCACTGCTTCTACACCGACTAATTTGCCGTTTTCACGTTTGACTGGAATACCGCCACCACCGGTGCAAATCACTAAATGACCAGCACTGATAAGCTGGGAAATCGCATCATGTTCGACGATGCCTATCGGTTGAGGGCTCGGAACCACACGGCGGAAGTATTGGCCGTCAGGCTTGACTGTCCAGTGGTATTTCTCAGCCAATTCACGCGCTTCTGCTTCTTGATAAACTGGGCCAATCGGTTTGGTTGGGTTGGCAAAGGCAGGGTCTTTCGGGTCGACCATCATTTGGGTCAACATGCACGAAATGTTGCGTTCAGGCAGCATGTTTTTGAACTCTTGCATCAACATGTAGCCAATCATCCCTTGAGTTTCACTGCCCAATACGTCGAGTGGGTACGGCGCTACTTTTTTGTATTCGAGACCTTGTAGTGCCAGCAGGCCAACTTGAGGGCCATTGCCATGCACCAGCACCACGTTATAGTGTTTGGCTATTTCGGAAATGGTTTTGACTGCAATTTCAATGTTGCGACGTTGAACATCTGCTTCTAATGGCTGACCACGACGAAGTAGCGCGTTTCCACCTAATGCAACAACAACAGTTTGTTTGCTCATAATTCTATCTCTTCTAAGGTGGGTTGAGGCGTGCAGAGGAAATTTGCCTCAACCCATTTGATTAACCTAAGGGCTAGATACCGTCACGCTCAATTGGGCAGCTCATGCAGCGTGCACCGCCACGGCCACGGCCCAATTCGTCACCAGGAATAGACAGAACAGTGATGCCTGCTTTGTCGTATTTTTCATTGGTATAGGTGTTGCCTTCATAGCCAATCACTACGCCAGGTTTGACGGTTAGGACATTGTTTGCATCGTTCCACTGTTCACGTTCTGCGTTGAAGTTGTCACCGCCCGTTGTGATTAGGTTGAGTTTATCGACGCCAAGTGCTTTTTCGATGGCGGTCACGAAGTAACCTTCTTCTTTGACGTTCACGGCACCAGACTCATCGCCTGTGAGGCTCCAGCATTTCACATCTTTGCGTACCACTTCTGGGTAAACAGAGAAGGTGTCTTCACGCATGTGTGTCATGACGGTATCTAAGTGCATGCAAGAGCGGTGTTTTGGTAGTTCCATCGCAATGATTTGCTTCGCTTGGCCATGTTTAAATAGGCCCGCAGCTAAGTGTTCAACACCTTGCGCTGTGGTGCGCTCAGACATACCAATCAGTACTGCACCTTTGCCAATCACAAGAACGTCGCCACCTTCAATGGTTGAATTATCGTAATTAATGCTCTCGTCATCACCGAAGTATTTAATGAAGTCTTGGCCCGCAAAGCTTGGATGCCAGCGGTAAATCGCACGCACATGGTTGGTTTCACGTTGACGTGCAGGTTTTGCCATCGGGTTGATTGACACGCCACCGTATACCCAGCAAGACGTATCGCGAGTAAATAGATGGTTTGGTAGTGGTTCAATGATGAAATCGGTTGGTGCATGCAAGCCTTGCATCATTGAAGAGGATTTCATTGGCATTTCAGCGTAAGACAAACCACCTGTCAGGATTTTTGCCAATTCAAGGTTTGGCAGATCGCTGAGGTAGCAGCGCACGTCATTCGCAAATGTTTTGCCAAGGCGGTAATCCGATACTTGTTGAGTAAGGAGCCACTCTTTTGCGACGGGAACCGCTAGCGTGTCGGCTAATAGATCGGTCAGCAGTAAAACTTCAACACCTTGGTCACGTAGCGTTTGTGTGAACGCATCATGCTCTTTCCCCGCACGTTCTACGGCCAATACATCATCAAACAAAAGGTCGTGACAGTTGGATGGTGTTAAGTGAGTGAGTGAGCGTCTTGGGCGGTGAACAAGAACTCGACGTAATTGACCAATTTCAGAACCAACATATAACTTACTCATAATAGTATCTCTCTTAATTTATATGCATTTATGCCGTTATATTTTTGACATTAAATTCAACTTGTTCTGGATAAATACATAATTATTTCTGTAGGGAATTCAGTATGAATTTATTTATTCACTTCTTTGTTCTGCAATTAATATTACCCTTGGTCTGTATATGTTCTTAGAGGTCCATCACAGAATGATTTATATTGAAATTCGGCGAAAATAATAGTTTTTTAACAATGTTTATGCAGTGTTTATATTGTGAGTGTTATATTTATTACTGCTTTTTTTATGGATGTTCATTCAATTTAAATCTCACGCAGCACTACTCCATATAGGATCGGTATTTTGGTTGGGAATTTTATGCACCAAAAACCCATCGATAATTCATCGAATGGGTTAAGAATATGCACTTGAAAAGGGTATATAGTTGAATATGAGTCGAAGAAATGGGCTGTGTTAACATAACTTTCTTAATAAAACTTGATCTCACGCAGGCTTTCTAATGTAGATGTTTTGTCTGAATTGGCGTAATAGAGGACGGAAAATGAGAGATGAAATAGCAGGCGATCTGAATTTGGTGATAAAGGAATATAGGCCGCGTTTTATTTAGTCACCAAAAGTGGTTATTTATCCCAGCCGATTGCTATAAAAAAATAGCCATCAAAACTAATGGTTATCTAACGACGTTGAAACCCATCATTTCGTGATTTGGCTAACCGTATCATGTTTAGAACTGAGTAGCTGCGCAGCCAATGAGCCTAAGTCGGCCCGCCAATAAAAAAGCCGCAATCATGCGGCTTTTAGAGGGTGTGACGCGGTTTTCACCTACGACATATCGTTCATCAGTTTGGCGCTATAGCATCGCACCTAGGCTGAGAGATAGCATAATGAATACGCACAATATGCCTAACAGTGGTGCGACCCATTTCACCCAGCGAACATAAGGTACACGAGCAATTGCTAAGCCGCCCATCACTACCGCAGAAGTTGGCGTGATGAGGTTGACTATCCCTGAAGCTGATTGGTAAGCCGTGACGACAAGGTCGCGACCAACGCCTGCAAAGTCAGCCAATGGAGCCATGATGGGCATGGTTAATACCGCAAGGCCAGAAGACGAAGGTACAAGGAAAGAGAGAAGAATTTCCAGTAAATACATTACGTTAATAAAAATGATGGATGAAAGGCCAGTAACCATTTGCTCGGCTGAGAACAAAATAGTGTCGGTGATCATCCCGCGGTCCATGATCACCACAATGCCGCGTGCGATACCAATGATCAGCGCTACGCCTAGTAGGTCTCGTGCGCCATCAATAAAGCTGGTAGTGAATTCCTCTTCACTCATACGAGCAATTAAACCGATAATGATGGTTGCGCCCAAGAACATCGCTGAGATCTCAGCCATCCACCATCCAGCAACAGATACACCATAAATCATCACGCCAAAAGCGGCCGCGAAAATGGTCAAAATAACTTTGCGGGTGGCGGTGAATTCGAGTTTCTCTCCACTTTGGTTGCCAAGGAAGTGAGCTTTGTTCTCTTCGTACTTGTCGTACACAATCGATTTGCTTTGATCTGCTTGCACCATTTTCGCATAGCGCATCACGTACAGTACACAGATAACCCAGCCGACAGCTAACATTGCTAAGCGCAACATGATGCCATCAGTAAACGGAATGCCCGCTGCGTTGGCCGCAATTACGGTGGCAAACGGGTTGATAGTGGAGCCCAGCGTACCGATACCCGCGCCAAGCAGTACGGTAGCGGCGGCAACCAGTGGGTCAAAACGAGCGGCCATCATCACAGGTACGAGTAAGGTGTAGAAAGGTAAGGATTCTTCCGCCATACCGTAAATCGTACCGCCTGCGGCAAACAGCGCCATCAGGATGGGTATCATCAACTCTTCACGCCCTTCAAGCCGCGCTGTTACGCGTTCAATGCCCGCATCAATCGCACCTGTTTTGGTCACTAGGCCCAAAAAGCCACCAATGACTAAAATGAACAGAGACACGTCAATCGCGGCCGCTTCGTAGCTGTTGTGGTCATAAAAGCCGTCAATCGGTGCCATCAACACATCGATCACCCCTTGTGGGTTACCTTCTGCGTGTTGATAAGTTCCCGCAATAGGCACTTCTTTGCCCAGTTCTTCATTCATGGTGCGCTGATACTGACCGGCAGGCACAATCCAGGTTAAAAGGGCCACAAGAGCAATTAGAATGAAAAGGATGGTGTAAGCGGAAGGAAACTTAAAGTTAGCAAAGAAGCCACCTTTAGGTTCCGTGGATACAGTTTGGGTTGTCATAGCGATCTCCTTACACTCAGAGAACAACGAGATTCTGAGTGTGTTCAGCGGCTAATGTTCTTCAGTCTTCCAGCCCATTAAAATATTATCTACTAGGGGTGAAAGAATAAAAAGTTATTGGAACTTCAATTAAATACGTTAAATGAAAAGTTTTAATTATTATTAAGTGAACATAAATGCTCACTTGCTCAGATATCTGTATAAATTCTAAGGTGAGTTTTAAAGCGTAACTTTGTCTTGCTTCACAAAACAATAGTACCGAGTTACACACCATTTTTTTAGGGAATTTAATTTAGGGTAATTGAGTGTAAATAATGGAATTATATTCTTACGCTTTTTATTCGAAGACATGGAGATAGGCGGATAATCGTTGTAGGGTAAATATATTGAAATTTTATTCATTAAGCTGAATGAGTGAAGAGAAGTAATTATTTATTGCTTTATTGATATGTATCAATATTTTATACGTGACAAATAAAAAGGGAGCCAAAGCTCCCTTATAACAATAGTAGAGATTACATCAAAATATTGGAGAACAACAAACCAAAACCAATACTAAACACCATGCTTAACAAGCCTGGGAGCATAAAGCTGTGGTTGAAAATATACTTACCAATACGGGTGGTACCAGTCCGGTCAAAGTCGATAGATGCGATGATAGGGCCGTAGTTTGGAATGAAGAAGTAACCGTTAACGGCAACGAAAACCGCAATAATAATGGCTGGTGGCAAACCCAAGGTTATTGCAACAGGGACTAACACGGCTGTTGTTGCGCCTTGGCTATTGACCATCACCGACAGAGCAAATAATGCGAACGCGAATGTCCATGGTGCGACTTCCACTAAGCCAGAGACCGCTTCTTTGACCATGGCACCATGGCCAGCAATGAAGGTGTCACCTAACCAAGCGATACCGAAGATCGCCACGATGGCACGCATACCTGCATGGAATACGGAACCTTGGCTGATGGCGTTGCCGTCAGGTTTGCACAGTAAAATGATCAGCGCCGCGATAGACAGCATCACGATTTCAATCGTGTGCGCCATCCCCATGGCTGAGCCGTTAAATTGTGGGCGCAAGCTAGGCAATGCACCCATCACCACCACCACAATGGCACCGAACAAAAATAGCCCGACCGATTTTTTCGCTTGTGGCGTGATTTGAATATCAGCAATTGATACTTCTTGTTCCATCTCTGCGCGAAATTCTGGGTCTTGCAAGCGACGTTGATATTCTGGGTCGTCTTTCAGCTCAACACCGATTTTATTGACGAATAAGCACGCGCAAGCCAAACCAAGAATGGTACTTGGGATGGTGATCATCAACACATCCGTTAGCGTGATGCCTTGTGGTTCTAAGAAGGCGACTAACGCCACGACGGCGGCCGCAATTGGGCTAGCTACAATCGCAAATTGTGACGCGATCACCGCCATACCTAAAGGACGTTCTGGGCGAATACCACTGCGACGGCTCACTTCAGCAATAACGGGCAGTACTGAATAGGCCACGTGACCTGTACCAGCCATCATTGTAAAAAAGTAAGTTACCAAAGGGGCGATGAAAGTGATGTGGCGAGGGTTTTTATGCAAAATGTTAGTGGCAATTTTGATCAAATAATCTAAACCGCCAGCCGCTTGCATTGAGGCTGCTGCTGCAACCACGGCCATGATCATCAACATCACATCAATCGGTGGGCTGGTTGGTTGCATGCCAAACCCAAAGCTCAGTACAGCAAGGCCAATACCGCCCATCACACCAAGCCCAATACCACCAATCCTTGCACCAATTAGGATACATCCTAATACGATAAGGAACTCAATTAAGAACATCTTATACTCCTAAAGATAATGAAAAATAGGGTCATTCTACAGGTTCAGCGATATTGAACGGTATGCTTTGCGCCATGATGTAACGCAATTTTTTCTCACTTAATAACTTGTAGAAAGTAAAAAGGCTCTGAATCAGAGCCTTTTTTGATTATTCGTAGCGTTTCGCTTTGTACTGAGGGCGCATAAAGTTTTCGACGGACAAGATGTCATCGAGCTCTTCGGCGGTGAGTAAGCCTCGCTCAAGCACCACTTCACGTACGCTCTTACCCGTTTCCGCACAAATTTTACCCACGATGTCACCTTCATGGTGGCCAATATATGGGTTAAGGTAAGTCACGATACCGATAGAGTTGAATACGTAAGCTTCACACACTTCTTTATTGACAGTGATGCCGTCAACACACTTGTCACGAAGGTTTATGCAGGCGTTTGAAAGAATTTCAATTGACTCAAACATGCTTTGTGCAATCACAGGTTCCATCACGTTTAGCTGTAATTGGCCACCTTCTGCGGCAAAGGAAATAGTGTTGTCGTTACCAAGTACTTTAAAGCACACTTGGTTGACCACTTCAGGCACCACAGGGTTTACTTTTGCAGGCATGATGGAAGACCCAGCTTGCAGTTCAGGTAGGTTCAACTCGTTTAGACCCGCGCGAGGGCCAGATGAAAGAAGACGTAAGTCATTACAGATTTTAGAGAGTTTCACAGCAAGGCGTTTTAGCGCGCCGTGCGCCATAACATAAGCTCCGCAGTCTGACGTTGCTTCAATTAAATCTTCTGCTGGAACGACAGGTAAACCCGTTACGGCGGCTAGGTGTTTCACCGCAGCCGCTTGATAACCTGGCGCCGCATTAAGGCCAGTACCGATCGCTGTTGCACCAAGGTTGATCTCAAGCAGCAGTTTAGAGGTGTACTCTAGGTTGCGGATCTCTTCATTAATAGTGACCGCCCAAGCTCGGAACTCTTGTCCTACAGTCATCGGTACGGCATCTTGCAGTTGGGTACGACCCATTTTTAAAATACCTGAGAATTCTTGGCTTTTTAGCTCGAACGCACCTTTTAGGTACGCAATAGAATCAATCAGTTTCAGGATGCTGTTGTATACCGCAATGCGAAAACCGGTAGGGTAAGCACAGTTGGTCGATTGGCTTTTATTGACGTGGTCGTTCGGGTTGATGAACTCGTACTGACCCTTTTCTTTACCCATTAATTCCAGAGCAAGGTTCGCGATCACTTCGTTGGTGTTCATATTGACAGAAGTGCCGGCTCCGCCTTGGTATACGTCTGACGGAAATTGATCCATGCACTTACCTGTTTCTAGGATCAAGTCACACGCTTGGAGGATGTAGTTGGCCACTTGGCTTGGAATGACGCCGAGCTCTTTGTTGGCTAGCGTGGCAGCTTTTTTGGTCATCACCATACCGCGTACAAATTCAGGCACATCAGAAATGGTTGATTTTGAAATATTAAAGTTTTCGATAGCGCGCAGCGTATGAATGCCGTAATACGCGTCAGCAGGAACGTGACGTTGACCTAATAGATCTTCTTCAATACGAGTGGCCGAGTTAGCTGTAGCAGCTGTCGTTTCTGATAGGGTAGCCATAACAGGATCCTTAGAGAATTATTCTGATAATTAGTGAAATTATTAGCCATTTCTGCAGTTTAAGAATCCATTCGTCAGAATTTTAGGCTGGAAAATCCGTCCTGACTTCTGTGGCACATCATACTCAACCTAGATTTAAAAAATAGTAAGTGGATCACCTTTTAGGTCAATATTTTATGAAAATTTGATACGCACTCACATGCGTTATTTTTAGGTTTTAAAAACAGTTATCGCGTTGATAAATAGTTGTGATGCCGGCGGTTGGATTTGTCTGTGTGGTATGAGATTTGTTCAGGTTTTGTTAGCAAAATGAGCGAATGAATGGATTTCAGATAGAGCCAATATTCGGTCTATTTTAAGATAGATACTGGCTCTATTTAGTCATTTAGGCTGTGAGGTGGTGCTCTTTGATTGAGCGTTGAGTGTTGTAGTCGCCTGTGGTTGACGGTAAGGTGAGAGCAATAAACAAAGGAGGGCGTGTGTTTCCAATCTTACTTCTGGCTTTTATTTTTGTGCCAATCATTGAAATTGGTCTCTTTATCCAAGTAGGCAGCTTGCTAGGTATGTGGCCAACTATCGCCTTGGTGCTGATTACGGCATTTGTTGGTGCATCATTGGTTCGTAGTCAAGGGATACAAACTTTACTTAGCGTTCAACACCATTTGCACCAAGGTGAGCTACCTGCGCAGCAAATTATTGAGGGCGTGATGCTGGCGGTGGCGGGTGTGCTGCTTTTAGTACCGGGTTTTTTGACCGATGCACTTGGTATGGTGGTGCTATTGCCTGCACCTCGGGCTTTGCTTGCCAACTATTTGATGAATAAAGTAGTGGTGAATGGTGTATCAGGCCGTTTTCAGGCGCAGTTTGATGATAGCCGTCATAACAAAGCCCCATTTGATCGTGATTTTGAACCATCTGAAACGGGAAAAACCTTCGAAGGTGAATTTGAACGTAAAGATGATGAGCATAATAGTTTGAAATAAAAGACTTTTTATGGTGTTCCTTACTCTATTGTTTTGAGTTGTAAAAATTAAATGCCGAAATAGATTGCTTAGTGCAACGTTAGCGAATATAGTTACCTCGCTCTGTTGTTCAGGGGTTATTAATGAAACAAAAAATAAAAGTAAAAGTAAATTCTCAGAATCCCATCGTAAAAGTTGATGTCCTCAGTGTTTCCCTTACCTTATTAGTAACATTAAATAATTCAATCTATCAGTGCATTGCGCATAAGCGCGATAACTTTATGAATTTAAATAAAAGGGACACATTATGTCTAACAAAACAACTGGTTCTGTAAAATGGTTTAACGAAACTAAAGGTTTCGGCTTCCTTACTCAAGATAACGGCGGCGCTGACGTGTTCGTACATTTCAATGCAATCGCTTCTGACGGTTTCAAAACTCTAATTGAAGGCCAAAAAGTGTCTTTCAATGTAGAAAACGGTCAAAAAGGCCTACAAGCAGCTCAAGTAACTGTTCTGTAATCTAGCCTAATATCTAGAATTAATAAAAAGGTCGCCTAGGCGGCCTTTTTGCTATTTGGTGATTTATCTTCCTACCGTTTTAGAGCACTAGCGCTGTTATTGCGCACCTTCAAAGCCCATTTGACGCCACGCTTCAAACGCAATAATAGCGACCGCATTAGAGAGATTTAAACTGCGAGCTTCTGCCATCATCGGAATACGAATACGTTGTGTCATCGGTAGGCTTGCGATGACTTGCGCTGGTAATCCACGAGTTTCTGGGCCAAACATCAACACATCTCCTTTTTGAAACTGCGCATCGACGTGGTGCCCCGTGGTTTTAGTGGTACAAGCAAAAATCCGGTACGTTTCGCGCTCTGCATTGAGGTAGTCCATAAAGGCATCCAAGTTGGCATGACGCGTTACGCGCGCTAAATCGTGGTAATCAAGCCCTGCGCGGCGCACTTTCTTCTCTTCTAGATCAAAGCCTAGCGGTTCAATAAGATGCAAATTAGCGCCGCAATTGGCACACAAGCGAATAATATTTCCGGTATTAGGGGCGATTTCAGGTTCGTAAAGTGCGATATCAAACATGGTATAGCTGCTCTTAAAGAGTGTGGGCCGGAAGTATAAGGTGACGAGCCTATTGAGTACAAGTCACCTGTTATTTGGCGATATAGGCATAAGTGGAATTTAACTATCCAATGGGAGCGTGAATTGTACTTTTAACCCACCTAATTGGCTGCGACTTGCGTGAATAGTACCGCTGTGTTGACGAATGGCACTTTCGGTGATGGCTAAACCTAACCCTGTACCACCACTGTGCCTATCACGCGCAGTGGAAACACGATAAAAGGGGCGGAAAATATCGTCTAACTCGTTTTCGGGAACGCCTTCACCATTGTCTTCCACGCAAATCGATAGTCTGCCTTTTTCGACCGAAAAGGTAATATTGATTTCATCTTTGCCATAGTAAATGGCGTTACGCACAATGTTTTCCAATGCGCTCATCAGCAGTTTTGGTGTGCCGGAAATCGTGTGCGGTGGAATCGCATTATAGGTGAGTCTTTTTTCCATCTGCTCCGCCTCAAATTGGGCATCACTCAATAATTCCTCCCATAAACTGGATAGCGGTTGAGTTTCTCGGCTGAGATGGCTATTGGTTTGCATACGCGAAAGCGTCAGAAGTTCACCGATCATCTGCTCTAAACGCTGTGCTTCGGTGTCGATCCGCTCCAATTCTGAGCTGCTACCTTGTTTTCGAGTGGCAAGTGCATTGGCCATTCTCAGTCGCGTTAAAGGGGAGCGCAGTTCGTGTGAAATATCCGACAGCAATCGCTGCTGGCCAGAAATCATCTGATTGACGGCTTCTACCATTTGGTTAAAGCTTCGTCCCGCTTGGCGAAATTCACTGGTGCCTTTTTCTAAGCTTGGGTCGACCACAAATTCGCCGCGAGCGACCCGTTTGGCTGCTTGCTCGAGGCGGCTGGCGGGTTGACTCAATGCCCATGCGAGCCATAGGAGTAGTGGTGTACTGACGAGCATCACGGCAAGCAGTAGGCCGAACGGACGGTCAAACAGTTGCAATAAGAACGGGGGGGGCTCATTCCAGCGAATACCGACAAACATGAGTAGATCTTGCTTGGCAAGGGTGATTGGCAATGGACCTGAAATCATATAACGGCCATAGAGCTTCTGTTGTGGCTTATCAATGGATTCAATGCTGGTCACGAAATTTTGGAGTGCTTTAAACTTAAAGTCGGCTTGAGTTTTGGTGGTGAGGATTGTGCCATCTGGCGTTGTGATAAAGAATTGTGGAGTGCCGTTCTTCTCGCGCATGTGCCCTTCACCACGCTTGTTGCTGCTACTTTCTAAACGAAAGAGGATGCGTGTGAGTTCATGCTCATCTTTAAACATACTCTCTATTTTCTGTTTTAAGTGTGTAAGACGTTGGTATTCATCGCTAGGTATATCACGGGTTTTACGAGGATCAAGGTGCGGCAGTGCTAATACTGCGATCAGCACCAGCAGCATCGTAAACCAAAAAATGGCAAAAATTCTGCCATAAAGGCTATTGATTTTAGGTAGGCGCATTAATCCTCCAGAATCATGAGGTAGCCACGACCACGCAGCGTTTTAATCCGTGATTTACCATCGACACGCTCAGGTAATTTCTTGCGTAAATTCGAGACGTGCATATCAATCGCGCGGTCAAAGGCCGCCAACCGTTTTCCTAGAACATCAAGGCTGAGCGCTTCTTTAGTTAAGGTTTCGCCTGGGTTTTGCACAAAATGAGTCAGCAAGGCAAATTCCGTGGTGGTAAGGTCCAACAATTGCCCTTGGCAATAGGCTTCCTGCTTGCTGGGGTATACTTGAATATCTTGGCACTCAATGACTTCATTATGTTTGGTGCCATTGGTGGTTTGGGTTCGGCGCAAAATCGCGCGAATGCGTGCCAGCAGTTCTCGGTCACTGAAAGGCTTCGGTAAATAGTCATCCGCGCCGAGTTCTAAACCGATGACGCGATCGATCTCCTCTCCTTTGGCGGTGAGCATTAATACCGGGGTATGCCAGTTTTCACGTAACTTTTTCAGCGTTTCCATCCCATTAAGTTTAGGCATCATTACATCGAGTAAGACAAGATCAATGCGATCATGAATGGCCGCGAGCCCGCTCTCTCCATCATTCGCTTCAGAGACATCGAAGCCTTCATAGCTCAAGACTTCTTTTAGTAAGCTGGTGAGCTCAGTATCATCATCAATCAGAAGAATATGCGCCATGTGTCGCCTCGTCGTTGGGGAAGTTATGGGTACAGTTTACTGCGAAATAGGCAAGATATTCAGTGAGCAATAAGCTCTTTACGATTCTTTACGCTCACTATACGTTGCTTTACCGTACAGGCCCTATTCTACACTCAAGCGCTGTGAATACAGCTTGTTAGAATCCACTTAGTGAAGGAATAGATGATGAAAATGGCAAAAAAATTAGTACTTGCGGCGGTGATACTTCCTCTGACTCTTAGCACAGCAAGCGTCTTTGCATTTGGTGGTAAAGAGCAGCATAAAGGCCCAAATGATGACTGTGGCGGTTTTGATCGCGGCATGATGCAGCAGCTTGATTTGACGTCTGATCAACAAGCAAAGTTGAAAGGAATGCGTGAGGCGAATCGCGAAGCGATGAAGGGTGAGCACAAAGGTCAACGCCAAGCGAAAATGAAAGCGCACCATGACAAAGTACAGGCTCTCGTGCTCGCTGAGAACTTTGATGCGGCAGCGGCAAATGAACTAGCCAAAGAGATGGTCGATCAACAGGTCGCTCACCGTGTCAAGATGCTAGAAAAACGTCATGACATGATGAGTGTGCTAACTCCGGAACAAAAAGCAAAACTGCAAACGCTACAACAAGATCGCATGCAGAAGTGCATGGAAAATGGTCCTAAGCACATGAAAAAAAATAGCTAGTCATTGATAACCGCTAATAATTGATACTAGGCCTCGGGTGAGGCCTGTTCATTTTTGTGTCATATTCATTCTTAATTTGAGAAGGTATACTACCTGCTCATTCTCAAGTTGATTTTAGTGATATGAAACAAGAATACGCACGCCTTGTTACGCTTGCTGCCTGGACAGCAACCCTTGTGGCCTCATTGTTGCTGATAGTAAAAGTGATCGCTTGGTGGGTTACTGGCTCGGTCAGCCTACTCGCATCCTTGATTGATTCCTTACTTGATATTGCCGCTTCCGTGGTCAATTTAATTGTGGTGCGTTACGCACTGCAGCCCGCAGATAAAGAGCACGCCTTTGGTCATGGTAAGGCGGAATCGCTTGCAGCCCTTGCTCAGGCGATGTTCATTTCAGGCTCAGCCTGTTTTCTTATCCTCAATGGGGTTGACCGTTTTTTCCGCCCACACGAATTAACCTCTCCTGAATATGGCGTTTATGTCAGCCTGTTTGCAATGCTAGTGACTTTTGGCTTAGTGTTGTTCCAAAAGCATGTGGTGAAAAAAACGGGCAGCCAAGCCATTGCTGCGGATTCATTGCATTACCAAACCGATTTGTTCATGAATGCGGCGATTATGATCGCGCTTATATTGAGCTGGTTTGGCTTTAAACAGGCCGATGCCATCTTTGCGATCGGCATTGGCGTTTATATTCTTTATAGTGCTTTTCGTATGGTACAAGAGGCCATTCAGACCTTATTGGATCGTAAGTTACCTGATGAAGAATTGAAGCAAATCCGCACAGAATGTCTTTCTGTGGCTGGTGTGTTGGGTGTGCATCAATTAAGAACTCGCATGTCTGGACCTGTAAGATTCATTCAGTTACATCTGGAACTAGATGACAATATCCGCTTGATTGAGGCGCATCGCATTTCCGATGAGGTGGAAGATAAGCTACTCGAGGCTTTTCCCGGAGCTGATGTATTAATCCACCAAGATCCTTATTCTGTGGTGTTTGGACCAGAAAAAAAGCAAAAATCACAAGGGTGGTAGCGACAAAAACGCGCTTATTAACTATCTTTTTAAGAACAATAAATAAGCCTGATTCTGATATGAATCAACAAAGCATTAACTCAAAACTGTAATACTCTTACATAAGTAGCAAACTTACATAATTTCGTGCAAATAACAGTAGTATTCCTCTTTAGGAAAGGTAACATTATGCACAGATTAGAAAGATTTTGCTGTCGGTTTTATCGCTAACGGACAGCGTAAAAATTAGTATTAAGTTCCCAAAAAATCGAGGGTGAGCATGATTAAGAAGATCGGTGTTTTGACTAGTGGCGGTGACGCACCTGGCATGAACGCAGCAATCCGTGGTGTTGTTCGTACGGCACTCGGTGCTGATTTGGAAGTATTTGGTATTTACGATGGCTACCTTGGTCTTTATGAAGATCGTATTAAAAAATTGGATCGTTCAAGCGTTTCTGACGTTATCAATAAAGGTGGTACTTTCCTAGGTTCTGCGCGTTTCCCTGAATTTCGTGAAGTCGCAGTACGTGAAAAAGCGATCGAAAACCTAAGAAAGCATGGTATTGATGCTTTAGTTGTCATCGGCGGTGACGGTTCTTACATGGGTGCGAAAAAGCTGACCGAAATGGGTTTTCCATGCGTTGGTTTACCAGGCACGATTGATAACGACATTGCAGGTACCGATTACACCATTGGCTACTTAACAGCATTAAATACGGTTATCGATGCGATTGACCGTTTACGTGATACTTCCTCTTCTCATCAACGTATTTCTATTGTTGAAATTATGGGTCGTCATTGCGGTGATTTGACTCTGATGTCGGCGATTGCAGGCGGTTGTGAATACATCATCACCCCTGAAACTGGCCTGAATATGGAGCAACTGATTGCAAATGTTCAAGACGGTATTAAGAAAGGTAAGAAACACGCCATTATTGCACTGACTGAGTTGATGATGGATGCTAACCAACTGTCGAAAGAAATTGAAAAAGCAACGGGACGTGAAACTCGCGCTACCGTGCTGGGTCATATTCAACGCGGTGGTCGCCCGACGGCGTTTGACCGTGTTCTTGCGTCACGCATGGGTAATTTTGCGGTACATTTACTGCTTGATGGCCACGGTGGTCGTTGTGTTGGTATTCAGAAAGAGCAGTTGGTTCACCACGATATTATCGACGCAATTGAAAATATGAAGCGTCCAGTTCGCACTGATTTGTATAAAGTGGCTGAAGAGCTGTTTTAATCGCTTCTTCCATCTCGGTATAAAGTGAGTAAATAAAAAAGACCGCATTGCGGTCTTTTTTGTCTCTCTATGCTTTGTCGTTAAAATAAAACAGAGCAAAGCACTGGCGGATTACAAAATGATCGCGCGCACTTCTGGGTCTTTGCGTTCTAAGTAGTGAATTGATTTAATACGGCGAATGGTACGACAGCGGCCACGAATTAATAGCGTTTCTGTGGTGGCGATGTTGCCTTTGCGGGTAATACCTTCCAGCAGATCCCCTTTGGTGATACCAGTAGCTGAGAAAATGACGTTATCACTGCGGGCCATCTCTTCCATTTTCAACACTATGCCAGCTTCGACACCCATTTCCGCGCAGCGAGCTAACTCTTTTGCACCGTAAATGCGGTTTTCTTCCGTATCGCCTTTGACTTCATGACGTGGTAGTAGACGGCCATGCATGTCACCATCTAGAGCTCGGATGACCGCGGCTGAAACCACTCCTTCAGGTGCACCGCCGATGCAGTACATCACGTCGACTTCACTATCAGGCATACAAGTTAGGATCGAGGCGGCGACATCGCCATCTGGCACAGCAAACACGCGAACACCCATCTCTTGCATCTGCGCTATGGTGGCATCATGGCGAGGTTTCGCTAAGGTGATCACAACTAGAGTGTTTAATGGTTTATTCAGCGCGGCGGCGATATTTTCTAAATTCTCTTTTAAAGGCTTATTGAGGTCAATGCACCCTTTAGCGCCGGGGCCAACCACCAATTTTTCCATGTACATATCAGGTGCTTTAAGGAAGCTGCCTTTTTCGCCAGCCGCCAAAACAGCCAATGCGTTTGACTGGCCCATTGCCGTCATGCGCGTACCTTCAATAGGATCCACTGCGATATCAACCGCATCGCCACCAAGGCCAACAAGCTCGCCAATGTAGAGCATTGGAGCATCGTCAATTTCGCCTTCACCGATTACAATTTCACCTTGGATGTCGGTTTTATTGAGTAGGTTGCGCATGACTTCTACCGCTGCGCCATCGGCCGCATTTTTATCGCCTCGACCAAGCCATTTGTAACCTGCCAGTGCGGCACCTTCAGTGACTCGAGAGAATGCCATTGCTAAATCGCGTTTCATGCTAGCTCCAAAGAAAAGGGAATAGGAAATTTCGGCGGGAATTTTAGCATATCAAATAGTAAACGTTTGCTTTTTTAGTTCGCAAGGGTTGCACTTGATCAAAGCTAAGCCTCAAATTGAGCAAATCTATGGTCAGATAAAGTGTTTTTCGGCCTAGGTTTGGCGCTTAAGTGAGTTGACGGTTAAGTTGAGCCGATTTTTTAGCCAAATAGCGAGAAAATTTGCATATAGTGAGTGTTTCTGAGCGCTGTGCTGAGTAGAATGAACCAATAAGTGAAATTTTGTTCACCTCAACCGAATAACTAAGGGTATGCACCATGTCTTTTGAAGTATTAGAACTACTAGAAGCAAAAATTCAAACCGCAGTTGACACCATCGCACTTCTACAAATGGAAGTGGAAGAGCTTAAAGAAGAGAAACAGCAGCTCGTGAATGAAGCGAATGAGCTAAAAGTAGCGCGTGAAGAGCTTGAGCAAAAAGCGCAACAAATGGAGCAAGAGCAGAGTGCATGGCAAGATCGTATTCGTAGCTTACTTGGTAAAATGGACGACGTGGAATAATCTGCACACTTAAGTGATACCACAACGCCGACATCAAGTCGGCGTTACTTTTAATCAATCATCGCGTTTTATCACGAGCAACATTTACCAATAATAGCGTTATGAGTGCAGAGAAAGTTTATGCTTTCGGTCTTACGCCCAACGTATGGCACAATGCGTAGGTCATTTCAGCGCGATTGAGCGTATAGAAATGGAAGTCTTTGACGCCTTCACGGCTTAAAATGCGAACCATGTCAATTGCTTGGCTTGCACCCACGAGCTGGCGTGTGGTTGGGTCATCATCTAATCCATTAAATTGTTTCGCCATCCATCCGGGGACTTTAACGTTGTTTTGCGCGGCAAAGCGAGAAGCTTGTTTAAAGTTTGATACCGGTAGAATGCCCGGTACAATTTCAGCATCAATACCAGCAGCTACGCAGCGGTCGCGAAATCGTAAGTAGCTTTCAACATCAAAAAAGAATTGAGTAATTGCGCGGTTTGCACCTGCATCAATTTTGCGTTTTAGATTGACCAGATCGGATTGCGCGCTTTTCGCTTCAGGGTGGACTTCTGGAAATGCCGCGACAGAAATATCAAAATCATGGCGAGATTTGAGTAGAGTAACTAAGTCGGAAGCATACATTTCTGGTTTGCCGCCACCAGCGGGAATATCGCCACGCAGTGCAACTATATTCTGGATGCCGTTGTGCCAGTAGTCATCGGCAATCTGAATCAGCTCATCGCGAGAGGCATCAATGCAAGTGAGGTGCGGTGCTGCAATAAGGCCAGTTTGATCTTTAATCTCTTTAATGATCGAATGGGTGCGGTCGCGCTCGCCAGAGTTTGCTCCGTAAGTTACAGAAACAAATTTAGGTTGCAGGGTTTTTAAACGGTGAACGGAATTCCACAATGTCTCTTCCATTTGCGCTGAGCTGGGTGGAAAAAACTCAAATGAGACATTGATATTATCTGATAGCTCAGCCACGTTCTGGTTGAGTGCATCAATATGACCGGCGTGCGTGTATCCCATTTTATTTCTCCCTGTGGCGTTTTTGCGCCAATCTATCATTCCTTAAGTTGACGTTTAGACGTCTATATGTCCACAGAATGTATTGAATAGCATTTAATGTCAACACTGTAATTATGAATATTATTCATGTTGATTGTGAGTGACCTTCAAGTCATGCTCAACCTCGGTATGCATGACCTAATATCATCCTTTCGCAGTTAAATTAAGGAGCCTAGTGGCCCCTTAATCTGGAATAAGCTGGAGTGTTACAGCAAGCTTGACAGCAAGTTGAGGTCCGATTGGATAGCTCCTGCTGTCACTTCTCTACCAGCGCCCGGGCCACGAATCACTAACGGGTTATCGCGATACCATTTACTCTCGATAGCAAAAATGTTGTCACAAGGCAAAAGGTTAGCCAAAGCGTGTTCACGCTCTAAAGCTTCAACCCCCACCGTTGCTTTGCCATTTTTCTCAAGCCTTGCGACATAGCGTAGCACTTTATCTTCACGTTGTGCTTTGGTTAGTCTCTCTGCTAATTTTTCACTCAGTAGTTGGCCTTTGTCTAAAAAGTCATCCAGTGAGAGGTGCTTGAGCTCATCAGGAACCAGTGATTCAACTTTGACATTTTCCGGTTCGATATGTAATCCCGCTTCACGGGCTAGGATCACCAGTTTGCGCATTACGTCTGAACCATCCAGATCGCTGCGCGGATCAGGCTCGGTAAGTCCTTGTTGCCATGCTAAATCGACCAGTTCGCTAAACGGTATTGAGCCGTCGAATTGCTGAAATAACCAAGATAAAGTGCCAGAGAAAATACCAGAGAGGGCGACGATTTCATCACCGCTTTCACGCAAATCACGTACCGTGTGGTTAATGGGTAAGCCTGCGCCAACCGTTGCGTTGTAGAGCCAATGGCGGCTAATTTTCGCGAACGCTTCTTTGATTTGGTGGTAATCGACGCTAGAGGAAGAGCCCGCGACTTTATTCGCTGAGATGAGGTGCATCCCATTTTCAGCAATGTTGAGGTAGTGATCAGCCAGTTCTTTGCTTGCGGTTACATCGAGCACAACCGCTTCGTCATATCCTTGAATATTGCTTAATCGTTGTAGCCAAGCCATTCCTTCACTGGCAATCGCTTCATCGTCAAAATGCTTTAAAACCGATGCCGCATCAATCCCTTGCTCATCAAACCAATAGGTTTGGCTATCGACCACCGCGACCAACTCAAAGTTCATGCCATGGCGTTTTTCTAACTCTGATTTTTGTTCAGCAAAAAGTTTTAACCAACTCGAACCAATGTTGCCTTTGCCACACAGTGCCAGTGCGACCCGTTTTTGCGCCTGAAATAGTTGGTTATGCATACCCACCACTAAGGGGGTGATCGGCGTTTTACGCAGTACCGCGACTAAACTCAGCCCAGATTCGGCTTCACAGATAAACTCGATCGGTGATGAACGTAGCTGTTGATAAAAGCCGTAGCAGTGATTGGGGTTTTTCGTCACTCCCGCACCCACAGCACCCACTAATGAAAAGCCTTCTTTGAGTTTAATTTCCGCTTCAAAAGCGGCATCTTGCAGATGGGCTAGGGCTCCGCCTGAAATCTCAGCAGTATAGGCAAGACGCAGTTGGTGTTGATCGGCTTGAGTATCGAAAGCTAGCGGTTCGAGTTGAGCACGACGCAAGCTGCGCAGTACATCATTTTGTAGGCGCTGGAAGTCATGCCCGTGAGCAAAATTAAGCTCAATCAACAGCACATCATCAAGTGAAGTAATGATTTTGGCACCGCGTCCCGATGCCAATACACGCTCAATACGAGTCGATCCTGCTTCGGGTTGATAACTGCAGCGCAAGTGCAAATCCATGGTGCTTTGCGCCACGGGCTGCAAAGTTCGGCTGTGCAATACTGGGGCGGCAAGGCGCGCTAACTCGTTGGTTTCGTCCAAACGCAGTAGCGGCAGTAAACAGGCATCACTAACAATGCGCGGGTCGGCGCTATAAACACCGGCCACATCACTCCAAATCGTTACTCGGTTTACTTCCGCAAGTGCGCCGATCATAGTGGCGGAGTAATCGGAACCATTGCGCCCAAGTAGCACAGTATCACCTTGTTCACTGCGAGCCATAAAGCCTGTGATGATCACTCGGTGATGCGCGTGTTGTGCCAAAATTTCTTTCAGCAAAGGGTAGGAGCGAGCGCGATCCACTTCCGGTTGTGTGCCTGCTTGCGCGCGAAGAAATTCGCGGGCGTCTTGTGCCACAGCCGCAAGGTTATGTTGATTGAGTAACGCCGCCAATAAGCGTGATGACCACACTTCACCATGGCCAAGTACCGCCGCTTGTTGAGCTGGCGATAGGGGCGCGCAAAGCTGACCCAAGGTGCGAATTTCGTTGGTGAGTAAAGTGATGAGCGGTTGCGCTGCATCTTCATCGAGCAGCGCGTTGATTAAATCGATTTGGTACTGACGGACCGATTGCAAGTTCTCATGAGCCACTCGGCCATCTTTATTGAGAGCGTCGAGAAATTCGATTAAACGATTGGTGGTTTTTCCTGCGGCAGAAACCACCACCAAATCATCAGCTTGAGAATACTCTTTTAAGATATTAACGACCCGTTTGTAGCATTCAGGATCGGCAAGGCTGCTACCGCCAAACTTGTGTAATTGACGTAGGGCAGTCATTAATAGGCCTCCTTCGCTTTAGCAAAGGCTTGAGCGAGATCGTCAATCAAATCTTGGGCATCTTCTAAGCCGACCGATAGGCGTAATAGCTGCTGTGAAACACCGGCTTCGGCCAACGCTTCTTCGCCCATCGCTCGGTGAGTCATCGAAGCGGGGTGGCAGATTAAGCTCTCCACGCCTCCTAATGATTCTGCCAGTGAGAATAATGTTAACTGAGAGACAAAATATTTGAGCTGTTCAAAGCTGCCCGCAAACTCAAAACTTAGCATAGATCCAAAGCCAGATTGCTGCTTTTTCGCTATCTCATGGCCAGGATGCTCTGGCAAACTCGGGTGATAAATGACCTTTACTAAGGCTTCGCTTTGCAGATAGTCCAAAATGGCACGTGAGCTTTCCTCATGGACGCGCATTCTTGCGCCTAAGGTACGAATGCCACGCAGCGTCATATAGCTATCAAAAGGGGTTCCCGTTGAGCCAAGGCAGTTGCCCCACCATGCTAGCTCTTCAGCGTGCTGCTCTGTTTTGGTGATAACAACTCCGCCAATCACATCGGAGTGGCCGTTGATGAATTTGGTGGTGGAGTGGATGACAAAATCTGCGCCCAACTCTAATGGTTTTTGGAAAACTGGCGTTAAGAAGGTGTTGTCAACCGCCACTAATGCACCGACGGCGTGTGCTTGTTGGCAAATATCAGCAATATCTACCACGCGAACCAATGGGTTGGATGGGGTTTCAATGAGTACCAATTTGGGTTTTTTCGCCAAAGCGGCCTGCAAAGCGTTTGGATCGGATTGATCAATAAAGAGTGTCTTAAAATCGCCTTTTTTGGCGCGTGTATTAAACAGTCGATATGTGCCACCGTAACAGTCATGCGGGGCCACGATCAGATCGTCAGGACTTAAAAAGGCGGAAACCCATAGATTCAGCGCCGAAGTGCCACAGTTAGTCACCACTGCGCCTTGACCCGATTCGAGTTCAAACAACGCTTTTTCGAGCAGACCTCGATTTGGGTTGCCAGAGCGTGTGTAATCGTATTTAGGCACTTCACCAAACGCAGGAAAGCTATAATTTGTCGAAAGATAAATTGGAGGCACAACAGCATGATATTGAGAGTCGGATTCAATACCGGTTCTAACGGCGATGGTGGCTGGCTTGCGAGTGGTCATGACGGTTTCCTTACTTAATTAAACTCAATAAACTGACTTTTATTGAGGGGTTCCTGCTTTATCTGGGGACAACGAAAGGGCAACGTCCATTGTCTCGAGTATTAGCTATATCCGATAGTGCGTGAGATTGCTATCCCCTTTCTAACTTGAAGTTGCTGCGATGTTGGCTAGGTTCACCTACTTCAATCACATAGTCTGGCTGCCTTGACTTGCCGCTCTGCTGAAATTTCAAGTATTTCGGGTATCTCTTTGTCGATAATGGCACACTTTACTGAACTCAAAAGAAGACGTCAATATATCTAGACGTCTATATGTCTTTGCTTGTGGCGGTAAATCCCGCTAAAATCCAACTTTCAAATTTTTAACGACCAATTACGATAACGAAGGTGCGCAATGGCAGACTGGAATGGGGAATACATTAGCCCATATGCTGAACATGGGAAGAAGAGTGAGCAAGTCAAAAAAATCACCGTTTCAATCCCATTGAAAGTGTTGAAAGTATTAACTGATGAGCGCACTCGCCGTCAAATCAATAACTTACGCCACGCAACGAACAGTGAGCTGCTGTGTGAAGCCTTCTTGCATGCTTATACCGGTCAACCTTTACCGACCGACGAAGATTTGAGAAAAGATCGTCCAGACGATATTCCGACGGAAGCAAAAGCATTAATGACCGCCATGGGCATTGAATTTGAAGCGTATGATGATGAAGAAGTGTAGCGCGTAATTGCGGTACAACGAGATAAAATCGAGAGGATACTGGGTAAGTTGCCATTGTGACTTTGGCTCTGTGTCTCAGAATATAAAAAAACCGCTGAAAGTCAGCGGTTTTTTTTCGAGCGAGGCATTTAGCCGCTCAAGCTTGTGATTATTCTTGCATGTAATTGACAGGCATCTCGATTCGAGCGACGCCAGAGTCAACCGCTGCTTGAGCAACCGCTTTAGCAACACGAGGCAGTAGGCGTGGGTCCATCGGTTTTGGAATGATGTATTCAGGGCCGAAACTTAACGCTTTTACGCCTGCAGCTTTCAACACTTCAGCCGGCACTTCTTCTTTAGCCAGTTCACGTATCGCCTCAACTGCGGCTAGCTTCATTTGGTCATTAATTTCACTAGCACGGACATCCAAAGCGCCACGGAAAATAAATGGGAAGCACAACACATTGTTGACTTGGTTTGGATAATCGCTACGGCCTGTGCCGAGAATTAAATCGTCACGTACCGCGCGTGCGAGTTCCGGTTTAATTTCTGGATCCGGGTTTGAGCAAGCAAATACGATCGGTTTATCGGCCATTAATTTTAGCGCTTCGGCAGGCAGCAGGTTGGGGCCTGACACACCTAGGAATAAGTCAGCGCCTTCAATCACATCTTCCAGTGTGCGTTTGTCGGTGTTATTAGCAAACAACTGCTTATATTCATTAATGTCATCGCGACGAGTATGAATCACACCTTTGCGATCAAGCATGTAGATTTTTTCACGCATTGCGCCGCACTTAATCAATAGTTCCATGCAAGCGGTGGCTGCTGCGCCAGCGCCAAGACAGACGATAGTGCATTCGTTGAGTTTCTTGCCTTGCAGTTCAATCGCATTGAGCATGCCAGCTGCGGTAACAATCGCAGTGCCGTGTTGATCGTCATGGAAAACAGGCACATTACAGCGTTCGATCAAACGGCGTTCAATCTCAAAGCAATCTGGTGCTTTGATATCTTCTAAGTTGATGCCGCCAAAGGTGTCGGCGATGTTGGCAACCGTATCGACAAATTCATCGATTGTGCGGTGTTTTACTTCAATATCAATTGAATCAAGTCCAGCAAAGCGTTTAAACAGTAGCGCTTTTCCTTCCATGACGGGCTTGGAAGCCATCGGACCTAAGTTACCTAAACCAAGAATAGCCGTGCCGTTTGAGATCACAGCGACGGTGTTGCCTTTCGCAGTGTATTTATAAACGTTGTCGATGTTCTGTGCGATTTCACGAACCGGTTCAGCAACGCCCGGGCTGTAAGCTAAAGCAAGGTCTTCAGCCGAGTCGGCAGGCTTAGTTAGTGAAATGGCAATTTTACCCGCGGTTGGGTAAGCATGGTAATCGAGTGCGCGTTGGCGAAATTGTTCTTCTGCCGTTAATTCTTGGTGAGTGTCATCAGACATAGGTATAAGTGCTCGTGTTGGATTGGAAAAGGTCCATAATTCTAATGGATGTCGCTCAAACTTCCTAGGCGGGAACCTGACGTGCTTCATCAAAAAATGGAGAAAATGTCGCAGATAAGACCAGTGCGTACTGACAACTATACAAAAAATGCCAACAAAAAAGGATGCCGAAGCATCCTTTTTTAATTTTCTAGCAAAAAAGAGATTATTTGCTAGAAAGAGCACCGAAACGCTTGTTGAAGCGATCTACACGGCCGCCAGTATCAACGATACGTTGCTTACCAGTGTAGAATGGGTGACATTTGTCACACACGTCTAGGTGGATAGAATCTTTGCCTAGCGTTGAGCTGAACTCGAAAGAGTTGCCGCAAGAACAAGTCGCGCTAACTGCTTTGTACTCTGGATGGATACCAGCTTTCATGGGATAACCTCAAATTGGGCCGCGTCGCTATCCGAATCGAAGCCGGACACCACACGTAGTTAATAAAAAAATGTTGATACCGCTGACTGCTTAACATCAAGCAAGAAGCCATATCATCAAGGCGCGATATATTAATGAATCCTCTTCAGTGGATCAAGCCATTTCGCCGCTATTTTCGCCACATTTTTGTCCAATGACGAAGCTCGAATTTCGGTGACGCATCCAGTAGACTGTCTTTTCACATTTTTTGTAGAACGAACGGTCGATTATGCGCCCCACCATTGCACGCGTTGCCTTACCTGTCCCATTGGATAAGCAGTTTGATTATCAGATCCCAAGTCATCTGTTTCCGATTGTTGGTGGACGAGTGTCGGTGCCATTTGGTCGGCAAACGCTGGTGGGTATCGTCACCGCTATAGTCAGTGAGTCTGAGTTTTCAGTCGATCAATTAAAGCCGCTAAAAGCGGTGCTCGATAGCCAGCCAGTCTGGCCAGAGAAACTCTATCAATTGCTGTTGTGGTGTAGCCAGTTTTATCAATACCCATTAGGCGACACGCTATTTAATGCATTGCCTGGCGCATTACGCAAAGGGAAAGCGGCCGATTTTTCGACCTTAGTGGAGTGGCAACTGACGCCCAGTGGGCGCGATCAACTCATGCAAGGATTCGGGCGAGCGGTAAAGCAAGCCAAAGTGATGACGATGCTTGAGTCTGGCGCTGTGCCCCATCAACTGTTTATTGATGAAGAGGTAGGTAGCAGCGTACTCAAAACCTTACAAGAGAAAGGCTGGATAGAATCACTGGAAAAACGGCCGACACTGACGGCTTGGCCGCAAAATGTTGAAGCGGATGTGGAAAAGCCCAAGCTCAACCAAGAACAAGCGATCGCGATTGCTTCAATTAATAGCCATCACCATTTCGCATGCTATTTACTTGAAGGAGTCACCGGTTCAGGGAAAACCGAAGTTTATCTAAACTTAATCAAGCCCGTTTTAGAAAAAGGACGTCAGGCATTGGTACTGGTGCCTGAGATTGGTCTAACACCACAAACCATTAACCGCTTTCGTAAGCGATTTAATGTGCCAGTTGCCGTGGTCCACTCGGGGCTCAATGAAACCGAGCGCCTCAACGCGTGGTTAGCGGCGCGTGATAATATTGCGGGCATTATCATTGGTACTCGCTCAGCGCTGCTAACGCCTTTTGCAGACCTAGGTATCATCATTGTTGATGAAGAGCACGACGCTTCGTATAAACAGCAAGATAGCCTACGCTACCATGCAAGAGATGTTGCGGTAATGCGTGCAAACCTTGAGCAGATCCCGATTGTGCTTGGTTCTGCCACTCCAGCATTAGAAACGTTGCATAATGCATTGAGCGGCAAATATCATCACTTAAGCTTAACTCAGCGTGCGGGCGTAGCGGTTCCCACTAAAAACAAGGTGTTGGATGTGAAAGGCCTGTTTTTAGAGAGTGGTTTATCAGCGCCGCTGATTGCTGAGATGAGAAAACACCTCAGCGCAGGTAACCAAGTGATGCTGTTTCTCAATCGCCGCGGCTTCTCGCCCGCGCTGATGTGCCATGAATGCGGTTGGATTGCCGAGTGTAAACGTTGCGATGCGTACTATACCTTTCACCAATATAGCAGTGACATGCGTTGTCACCATTGTGGCTCGCAACGTCCGGTGGTTCATCAGTGTCAAGGTTGTGGTTCCACTCAGTTGGTTACGGTTGGGGTAGGTACCGAGCAACTTGAAGCGCAACTGGCGCAGCTTTTCCCCGAATATAAAACGGTGCGTATTGATCGCGATAGTACGCGTCGTAAAGGCAGTTTAGAAAGTGCGTTATCATCGATTCGCCAAGGTGAGTATCAGATTTTAATTGGCACGCAGATGCTCGCTAAAGGGCACCATTTTCCCGATGTGACTTTAGTAGCGTTATTGGATGTGGATGGTTCGCTATACAGCAGTGATTTTCGCGCCGCCGAACGCTTGGCGCAGCTATTTACTCAAGTGGCAGGTCGAGCAGGGCGCGCTAGTAAACCCGGCGAAGTGATTTTACAAACGCATCACCCGGAACACAGTTTGCTGCAAGCATTGTTGCAAAAGGATTATCGTCATTTTGCAGAAACCGCGTTAGAAGAGCGGAAAATAGCGATGTTGCCACCTTACACCTATCTCACACTGTTTAAAGCGGAATCCAATCAAGCTTCGATGGTGGAAGAGTTTTTACGCCAAATTAGGCATACGTTAGAAGCGCATCCGTTATTTGATGATTCGTGCTTAGTATTAGGGCCAACCCCAGCCCCATTGGCGAAAAGAGCGGGCAAATATCGCTGGCAGTTATTACTGCAAACTCAGCATCGCTCCAAAATGCAAAAACTATTGATGAGTGCTAAGCCTGCGATTGGACTGTTACCATTAGCCAAGAAAATTCGCTGGTCGTTAGATATTGAACCGCAAGATCTCAGTTAAACCTCCGTAGCGTTTTCGATGAAATGAGATGTAACATATTGAAGCAATCGAGTGCTAAAACGGTTACTGTTATTTTTGTCAGCCTATTTAATCCTCTCTAATGTGAGTGGCTTCACGCTTATTATGTAAAATTTGTTAATCTGACCGTAACTTTCTGGGTGGAAATGAATAGACTATCACTCATATATCCGCTGTGAATAACAGCTCAGCGTTCAAAATGGATAACCAGATTTTACAACCGGATTTTATAAACATAACAACGGGTGATTTCAGCCCAGTAACAACTTTTAAAGAGGTTAATTTCTATGGCGACAATGAAGGATGTTGCCCAGCTTGCAGGTGTATCAACCGCCACAGTATCTAGGGCGTTGATGAACCCTGAAAAAGTATCATCTTCAACGCGAAAGCGTGTCGAAGATGCTGTTTTGGAAGCTGGTTACTCACCAAATTCTCTCGCTCGCAACTTACGCCGTAATGAATCTAAAACCATTGTCGCTATCGTGCCTGATATTTGTGACCCTTACTTCACAGAGATCATTCGTGGTATCGAAGATGCGGCGATGGAACATGGTTATTTAGTACTGTTGGGTGATAGTGGTCAGCAGAAAAAGCGAGAAAGTTCGTTAGTTAACCTCGTATTTACTAAGCAGGCCGATGGCATGTTGTTGCTGGGAACTGATTTGCCGTTTGATGTTAGTAAGCCGGAGCAAAAAAACCTGCCACCTATGGTCATGGCATGTGAATTTGCGCCAGAACTTGAGTTGCCGACGGTACATATTGATAACCTTACTTCAGCGTTTGAAGCGGTGAACTATTTGACGCAGCTCGGGCACAAACGCATCGCGCAAATATCGGGGCCAGCAGAGGCCACGCTGTGTAAGTTCCGCCATCAAGGTTATCAACAAGCTTTACGCCGCGCAGGAATTACCATGAACCCTAATTATTGCACTTATGGTGATTTTACTTTTGAAGCTGGGGCTAAAGCACTGCGCCAATTATTGGCGTTATCTGAGCCACCCACAGCCATTTTTAGTCATAATGACAGTATGGCGATCGGTGTCATTAAGGAAGCCAAAAAATTGGGTTTGCGCGTTCCACAAGATATTTCAGTGGTGGGATTTGATGATATTCAATTTGCGCTCTACTGCGATCCACCGTTAACGACCATCTCACAGCCGCGCTATGAGATAGGGCGTCAAGCGATGCTCATGATGCTCGATCTTCTTCGCGGTCAAGAGGTTGGCGCAGGTTCTCGACTATTAGAAACCAAGTTAGTGATTCGAGAAAGCGCAGCGCCTCCTCGCTTGAGCTAACCACATGCAGCGCATTTTTGATGCGCTGCAACTCTTTCAACACTATTAAGTCGTTGGAAACTGCATTAACATTGGCACAAACCATCAACTTTTGAATTCTCTGTGGCTAATAAAGATTATGTAAGGCGCGGTCGTAGTCCGAAAAAGCCTACCCCGAAAAAAACAGCTCCACGTCGTAAACCTTGGCGTAGTGGCTTATTGGCACTGTTGCTCGTTTCCGGTTTTGGTTATGGGCTGTTCTTACTCAGCCGTGATCCTGAGCCGCCTCAAGCGGTTGTGGTTCCTACAAAACCAGTCGCAAAACCTAAGCCAGAGAAAGTGATCCCACCGCCCCCAGAGGAAAAATGGGATTACGTGGATAGCTTGCCGAAACGTGAAGTAGAAGTGGTAGCCAAAGAACAAAAAGTGTCTGAAATCCCTTATATCATGCAGTGTGGGGCGTACAAAACCTCGGCACAGGCTGAAAGCCGTAAACTTGATATCGCGTTTCAGGGTTTAAAAAGTGAAATCCGAAAAACGGAAGGCAGCAGTTGGTATCGCGTGGTATTAGGGCCATACAAATATAAGCGTGATGCGCAGCGTGACGAGCATAAATTACAACGCGCTAAAATTGAGCCGTGCGCCATTTGGACTGAACCACAATAAGAGCGATCACTCACCGCATCCAATCGATTCGCGGTGAGTGTTTTTTGTGACTTGAAATCTTCCCCAACCATCCTCATATATTTGCTAACTCCATCGTGAAAACAAATAAGAGGTCCTGTCGTGACTACCATCGTCTCTGTACGTCGTAATAATAAAGTTGTCATCGCCGGTGACGGACAAGTATCGCTCGGTAATACCGTAATGAAAGGCAACGCGCGCAAGGTTCGCCGTCTGTACAATAATCAAGTCTTGGCAGGGTTTGCAGGTGGCACAGCCGATGCGTTTACCTTGTTTGAGCGCTTTGAAAGTAAGCTGCAAATGCATCAAGGTCATCTTACTAAGGCCGCGGTTGAGCTGGCAAAAGATTGGCGTAGTGACCGAGCACTGCGTAAGCTAGAAGCGATTTTAGCGGTGGCAGATGAAACGGCATCACTCATTATTACGGGCAATGGTGACGTCGTTCAACCAGAAAACGACCTGATTGCTATCGGTTCGGGTGGTAATTTTGCCCAAGCTGCGGCGACCGCATTATTAGAAAATACCGATTTAGATGCACGTGAAATCGCTGAAAAAGCACTGAAAATTGCGGGCGACATTTGCGTGTTTACCAACCATTTCCACACTATCGAAGAACTAGAAATACCGGCGGAATTGCTACTGCAACAAACAGTGACCACCGAAAAATAAAGACAGTGTTAGGGTAAAGAATTAAGGAAAATCTGATGTCTGAAATGACTCCACGTGAAATTGTTCACGAATTAAATCGCCATATTATTGGTCAAGATAAAGCCAAACGTTCGGTGGCGATTGCGCTGCGTAATCGCTGGCGTCGCATGCAGCTCGAAGAGAGCTTGCGCGCCGAAGTAACGCCGAAAAACATTTTGATGATTGGTCCAACTGGGGTGGGAAAAACGGAAATTGCTCGTCGTCTCGCCAAGCTTGCCAACGCACCATTTATTAAAGTGGAAGCGACCAAATTTACCGAAGTGGGTTATGTTGGTAAAGAAGTGGAAACCATTATTCGCGATTTAACCGATGTTGCGGTAAAAATGACTCACCAGCAAGCGATGGAAAAAGTGCAATTTCGCGCGCAAGAGCAAGCAGAAGAGCGTATTTTAGATGCTTTATTGCCGCCAGCTCGTGATGCTTGGGGAGAGAATGAAAAGGGCGAAGAGAGCTCGAACACTCGCCAAATCTTCCGTAAAAAGTTGCGTGAAGGAAAGCTCGACGACAAAGAGATTGAAATCAATGTCGCTGTCCCTCAAATGGGGGTTGAAATTATGGCACCTCCAGGCATGGAAGAGATGACCAATCAGCTGCAAGGTTTGTTTCAGAACCTTGCAGGGGATACCAAGAAAAAACGCAAACTCAAAATCAAAGAGGCCTTCAAAGCTTTGACTGAGGAAGAAGCGGCAAAATTGGTCAATCAGGAAGAGCTGAAAGATCAAGCTATTTTTAATGTTGAAAATAACGGTATTGTCTTCATCGATGAGATTGACAAAATCTGTAAACGCGGCGAAAGCTCAGGTCCAGATGTATCGCGTGAAGGGGTGCAACGTGATTTGCTACCTTTGATTGAGGGCAGTACCGTCTCGACTAAGCACGGCATGGTTAAAACTGATCATATCCTCTTTATTACGTCGGGTGCATTCCAAGTGGCGAAGCCCTCTGATTTAATCCCCGAGTTGCAAGGCCGCTTGCCGATTCGCGTCGAACTTGAAGCATTATCGAGCCATGACTTTAAACGTATTTTGACTGAGCCGAAAGCTTCTCTGACCGAGCAGTATATTGCGCTGATGAAGACGGAAGATGTGAGTATTGAATTCACTGAGGATGGCATCACTCAAATTGCGGAAGCCGCGTGGAAAGTGAATGAAACCACGGAAAATATCGGCGCACGTCGCCTGCATACCGTGATGGAGCGTTTGATGGATGAAATCTCATTTGATGCAACAGAAAAACCGGGCTCCTCAATGATTATCGATGCAGCTTACGTCAAGCAGCGCCTAGGTGAGTTAGTCGAGAATGAAGATTTGAGCCGCTTTATTCTTTAGCGGGTCGAATGGCCAGTACACTGTTTGTAGCCCGTCCAAAGTGACGGGCTTTTTATTGCCGTGTTATACTCGCCAGCAGAACAGTATATACTGACCCCTTTTTTGAACGGCAGTGACCTTGCATGAAGAATTCGCTCCATATCTGGCTTGATGCGGCCAGGCCTAAAACGCTCCCTCTCGCGCTAGTTTCTATTTTAACGGGCAGCGCGTTAGCTTTCTCATCGGGCCATTTTTCGTTGCCAGTAGCGCTGCTTGCTCTGCTTACCGCAACTTTATTACAAATCTTATCCAACCTTGCAAATGATTATGGTGATGCGGTCAAGGGTACGGATAATGAGGCTCGCTTAGGGCCAATCAGAGCGATTCAATCCGGTGCGGTGACGCTCGATGATATGAAGCAAGCGATGCTGATTAACATCACATTGACAGTTATCTCGGGTTTGGTGTTGATTTTTTATGCACTGGATAGCGTGCAAAGTATTCTGGCTTTTGTCGGGCTGGGCGTGCTCGCTATTGTGGCCGCGATTGCTTACACGGTCGGTAACAAACCCTACGGTTATGTCGGCTTAGGTGATTTATCCGTATTCATTTTCTTTGGTTTACTTGGGGTGTCTGGAACCTATTTCTTGCATACCGGCCATGTGGAGCCGAGCCTGTTCTTACCCGCGTTAGGCTGTGGCTTATTGGCGGTCGCTGTGCTCAATGTCAACAATATGCGTGATATTGAAAATGATGCAGTTTGCGGAAAAAAAACCGTTGCCGTACGTCTTGGGCAAACGCGCGCCAAGCAATATCACTTTATGCTATTGGCGGGTGCGGTGATCGCTTTTGCTTGGTATTTAGTGATGCAAAGCAGCCCAACGTGGATAAGTTTGCCCTTTTTGTTGAGCATTGTGGTAGTGGTAAAACACAGTAAAGCGGTGTGGGTTAGTGATCAACCTGCGCAGATAGCACCTATGATGCCCGCTATCGTCAAATGTTCACTGATCACCAACTTGTTGTTTGTTGGAATTGTTATAGCTCAAACTCTGACGAGTTAATTGTCGCTTGTCATTGCAATGACTTAATGACCCTATATACTCGGTGAAGATAATTTTCGGCAAGAGAAGAACCATTATGGAATACAACACCTCTGCGTTATGTGATATTTATCTCGACCAAGTCGATGTGGTGGAGCCAATGTTTAGTAACTTTGGTGGAAGCGCATCCTTTGCTGGCCAGCTTACGACGATTAAATGTTTTGAAGATAATGGCTTAATCCGTGAAGTATTAGAGCAAGATGGGCTAGGACGGGTGCTGTTAATTGATGGTGGTGGTTCACTGCGCCGTGCGCTGATTGATGCAGAATTGGCCGCTCTTGCTGAAGAAAATGAGTGGGAAGGCATCGTTGTTTACGGTTGTGTCCGCGAAGTGGATGAACTCGAAGAGATGAGCATCGGCATCCAAGCGCTTGCCTCTATTCCTGTTGGAGCATCCAATCAAGGTATCGGTGAAGTGGATGTGCCTGTCAATTTTGGTGGCGTCACTTTCCTACCTGAAGATTATTTGTACGCTGATAATACGGGTATTATTTTATCTCCTGAGCCTTTAAATGTGGATATGGACTTAGATGATGACCTTGACGAGATTGAAGAGTAGCGCTGAAAGGCGATGCTTCTAAGTGATAAAGCCAGCATGAATGCTGGCTTTTTTATATTTAGTTCACCACGACGTACTCAACCAGATAAATGGTAGCATTAGCGAAACAGGTAAGTTCGTTTTAGACGCAGGGCGTAGTAATAACCCAGCAGCCCACCTAAGGTATTGCCTGCGGCAATCCCGATAAACAGCCCTTCGACATCATAGAGATACGAACCTAACCACGCGGCAGGAAGAGTGAACACAAATAGCCGCATCACGCTCCACTGAAAGGCGCGCATGGGTTGATGCAATGCATTCAATCCAGAGACAAGCATCATCACAATGCCTTGAAAGCCATAGCTCAGTGGCACCACCAGCAAATAGTGCCACAATAGATCGCGCACCGAGGGCTCTTGAGAAAATAGGGCTGACAAAGGGATGCTCAGCGGTACCATCATCGCAAAAATCATCAATTGAAATACGATAGAAAAACGCATGCTTAGGAACAGGCCAGCAAAGCTACGCTCAATATTTTTTGCGCCGATGTTTTGTGCCATAAAGGGAGTCAGTGCTGAGGTTAGTGACATCAAGACCAAAATGAGTATCGACTCAATACGCTGCGCGGCGCCGTAAGCGGCTACTGCAGCCGTGCCATGACTGGCCAGCATCATCATTAATAGCGCGCCAGAGAGTGGATTCATTGCATTGGAGAGTGCCGCTGGTGTGCCCACTTTTAAGATCTGCTGCCAATCATGCCATAAAGTAGGAAAATACGGCCATGCCAATAATTTTTCTCTTTTGATTAAGACATATAGCGATCCGCACAGTGCGCCTAACCAACTGAATGCACTGGCAATAGCAGCACCTTGGATTCCTAATTCAGGGAAAGGGCCATAACCAAAAATCAGCAGCGGATCGAGCAGACCGTTAATACAACCTGCGAGCATCATAATTTTAGCCGGTGTTTTGGTGTCACCCGTGGCTCGAATTGCGCTGTTACCAGCCATGGGAATAACGAGCAAAGGAATGGTCAAATACCAAACCTGCATGTATTGCTCAATCAAAGGGATTAAATCGTCACCAGCACCACAGCCAGTAACACGCCGTGACTGGAAAAACGCGCTGCATTTTTAGCGTCACCTTGACCGAGTAAGCGGCCAATACTCGTCGAAAGTCCAATACCAATTCCCATGGTGATGCAGTTAACCGCAAAGGTGACGGGAAAGGTAAAACTGATGGCGGCAAGAGATTCGGTGCCCAGCAGTGAGATAAAAAAGGTGTCGACCAAGTTAAACATCAAAATCGCGATCAAACCAAAAATCATTGGGATCGTCATTTGACTGAGCACATTTGGAATTGGGGCGGTTAATAGGCCGTGTTTATCGTGCATTACTGGCAACGTAGGTTAAGCAAAACGTTAGGATACTTGATTCTGGCGATCGCGACTATAGCTGCTGGGATGGGAAGTGTGACGCGAGTGAAGAAACAAAAAAGGCCAGCAAATGCTGACCTTCTTAACGATAATTAGTGTGAATAATTACGCTTTTTTCGCTTCAGCTGCTGCTTTTGCGATAGCTGCAAAGCTTTTCGCATCAAGTGCTGCGCCGCCAACTAGAGCACCATCAATGTCTGGTTGTGCGAAGTAAGCTGCTGCATTTTCAGGTTTTACAGAACCGCCGTATTGGATAACGACATTCTTCGCGACTGCTTCTGATTTTGCAGCAATGTGCGCGCGAATGGCAGCGTGAATACGTTGAGCATCATCTGCTGTTGCTGCTTTACCTGTGCCGATCGCCCAGATTGGTTCGTAAGCGATGATCGCACCTTCTAGCGCTTCAACACCTTGAGTGTTGATCACAGCGTCAAGTTGACGTGCACATACGGCTACTGTTTCGCCAGCTTCGTTTTGTGCTTCAGATTCACCGATACAAAGTACTGGTGTTAGGCCATTTTCTTTTAGGAATGCAAATTTTTGCGCCACAAATTCATCGGATTCGTTGTGGTATTCACGACGCTCAGAGTGACCAATGATGATGTGTGTTGCACCGAATTCTTTCAGCATTGCTGGAGACATATCGCCAGTGAATGCGCCACTGTTGTGTACGTCGCTGTTTTGGGCACCCAGAATGATCGCGCTACCCGCATCGGTCAGAGTGCGCTCTGCTAGGTCAATAAAAAGTGCTGGTGGAGCAACGGCTACGTCAACACCAGTTACGCCTTCAAGCTCTGTATTCAGACCATTTAGCAGCTCAACAACCATCTCTTTGCTGCCGTTTAGTTTCCAGTTACCCATAACTACAGGATGACGCATAGGAATATCTCCATTATCTATCAAAGTTAAAATGAATGAATGTCAAAAATAAACGTGATTGCGAAAGAATATAACAGATAAAATCGGTCAGATCATGATTCGAGTCATGACTTTATGGGATCTTAAGCAATGCGTGACACCCCTTATCAGTGATCAAATAGACAGAATAGCCGATAATGGCTCGGATTTTACGAGATTAATTGCTATTAGTGGCTGTTAAAAGAAAAGCTAGTGATACCAATAAGGCTCACTAGTGTTGAAATTTGATCATGAATGAAGAAAAGGAATTCGTATGCCCAACCTTGTTATGGAATACTCGAACTCTGTGGATGAGCGTGTGAATGTTCAAGGGTTATTGGAAGATCTTCACCAAGTCGCACTTCGCTGCGGATTATTTGACGCTGACTCAGTGAAATCACGGGCGCTACGCTGCCACCATTGGTGTATTGGTGAAGAAGGCGACAGTGTTGATTTTATTCACCTCAGCTTTGATTTGCTGTCAGGGCGGACACCTGAACAAAAAAGAGAGTTGTCACGTCAATTAATGGCGGTATTGCAACAGCAAGCTAGTCAAGTCAGGAGTCTGACCGTGAATGTGCGTGATATGGATAAAGATTGCTTCCAAAAGGTTGTAAATTAACCATTTTAGGTAACAAGATGTCAATTAAAGAACTGCTATTTTCATTTCAAGGACGCATCGGGCGCAAAGTATTTTGGATGTGGAATCTCTGTTATTACGCGTCCATTATGGGCTTCGCACTCGCTGCAAACCAAATGTTTCCTGCCTATACGCACCTGATCTTGCCGCTGTTTTTGCTAGTGGTGTTACTGCCTGATTTGGCCATCACGGTAAAACGTTGGCATGACAGAGATAAGTCTGCTTGGTGGTTATTGCTTAATGTCCCCTTGGTGATAGGCCGTATGAGTATGCCTTTTGCTAGTGCCGAGATTGCCACTCAAGCCAGTATGACAGAGTCATTGGTATCGCTGGTCGCACTGGTTTGTGGCTCATGGATTTTAGTCGAATGTGGTTTTATGAAGGGAACGCAAAGCCGCAACCGCTACGGACCTGAACCTGAGTAAACTTGATAGAAAACAAATTGATAAAACAACAGGAGGCCAATGCCTCCTGTTGTTTTAAAAAGCTTCAAATAGCGAGGTTAACGCCAGTCGCTGTGGCGCGGCACAAATGGAATGATGGTCGCGCTCGGTTGAGTGCGCGTCGATTCGCCATCTAAGGCATTTCTAAATTTCATCATCTGTTCGCCGAGCTCACGCATCAGCATAACATTAGCATGGACAGGGTTTTTGCATTGGCTCACCACCAAGTCAATGTGACTTTGCTGAGCCCATAACCTGTCTTGCATGTTGTTGGAAGAGGAGAGGATCATCTCTTCACAGATATCTTTTTTCAGTTGCGTAAAGGCATCTGGATTATGTTTGGCAAGTTCAACCAACTCATCAAAAGAAGGTAAGGCCTGTTTTTGAGGGGGCTCCATATCTTTCTCCTTTACACTATTTCTCTGTTGATTATTTTATCAACACAATGAAAGCATAACCGATCAATAAGGTAGGAGTTGGAACGAAATCGCCATTTCTTACTAATGAGACGATCTTAGCGTGGTGTGATTTGATAACGGCAGCGACGCTCACCCATAATGATGTGTTCGCTCCGCTCAACTACATATTGCTCACCGATCAACGTTTGGAAAATATTAAGTTCAGATTGGCACAGATTAGGGCAGCGTGCCGCAGCTTTACAGATGGGGCAATGGTTCTCAATTAAAGTGTAACTGTTCGCTGATGGTATGAGCTCTGCCATATAGCCTTCTTGCTCACGAAGCGTCACTAGCTTAGCTAGTTTTTCTTCTAAACTGTGGCAATCAATTAATGCTTGTTGATACTGTGCTAATGTGTGAGCTTCACGCTCTGCTGCCACTTTGGCTAGCCCTTCTTTACCAAAAAGGTGCTCAACTGCATCAATTACTTGGATGATCAACTCGCCATGCCGATCAGCAAATTTGTCGTGGCCTTGTTGTGTCAAAGACCAGTGTCGAGTAGGGCGTCCGACTTTTACTTTGACATCATGAAACGCCACAATGCCATCATCTTCCAAACTTTGTAGGTGTTGGCGAGCCCCCATGGTGGTAATTCCTAGGTCGTCGGCCAGTCGTTTAGCGGTTACCGCTCCATCGCGTTTGATGGTTTGAAGTATTCGGTCAATGGTTTTCATCGCATTCCTCTGTTTGCCTTATCTATTATGAAGAAGCAGCTTAATAAAGCAAATTATTGACTATACAGGATGAGCCGCTAGTAACTTTTGTCAGCACAGAACCAAGATTCGCTATCAATTCGTTAAATAGATCACAAAATTTTCGCTTTCCCCCCTTGGGATCCCTTGCTTGCTCCCCCACATATCACTCACGAGCTGAGTAATCAGCCTTTTCATAAACCTAACGGAAAATCTAATCAGGAGAGACGACCGATGAACATTCGTCCATTACACGACCGAGTTATCGTTGAACGCCAAGAAGTTGAATCTAAATCTGCTGGTGGCATTGTTCTAACAGGTTCCGCTGCAGAGAAATCGACTCGCGGCGTCATCTTAGCAGTAGGCAAAGGCCGAATCCTTGAAAATGGTTCGGTACAACCGCTGGATGTCAAAGTAGGTGATACGGTTATTTTTGCAGAAAGCTACGGTACTAAAACGGAAAAGATCGACGGTAAAGAAGTGCTCATTATGTCTGAAAACGACATCATGGCGATTGTCGAGTAAGCATTGAGTAATTTTTGCTCTGATTCAAAAACGATTGATTAAAACAGAATTTAGAAAAGGAAATTAAAGATGGCTGCTAAAGACGTTAAATTTGGTAACGATGCACGTATTAAAATGCTAGAAGGCGTTAATATTCTAGCCGATGCAGTAAAAGTCACCCTTGGCCCTAAAGGCCGTAACGTTGTGATAGATAAATCGTTTGGTTCACCTATTATCACCAAAGATGGTGTCACTGTTGCGCGTGAAATTGAACTGGAAGACAAATTCCAGAACATGGGTGCACAAATGGTGAAAGAAGTTGCTTCTCAAGCTAACGATGCCGCGGGTGACGGAACGACAACCGCAACGGTATTAGCGCAAGCGATCATCACTGAAGGCTTGAAAGCTGTAGCAGCGGGTATGAACCCAATGGATCTTAAGCGTGGCATCGACAAAGCTGTCGTGGCGGCGGTTGAAGCGTTGAAAGAGCTTTCAGTACCTTGTTCAGACACTAAAGCGATTGCGCAAGTGGGTACTATTTCTGCGAACTCGGATTCAAGCGTGGGTAACATCATTGCTGAAGCGATGGAAAAAGTGGGCCGAGATGGCGTTATCACTGTTGAAGAAGGCCAAGCACTGCAAGATGAACTCGATGTAGTGGAAGGTATGCAGTTTGATCGTGGTTACCTATCTCCTTACTTCATTAATAACCAAGAAGCGGGCAGTGTTGATCTAGATAGCCCATTCATCCTATTGGTTGATAAGAAAATTTCTAACATTCGCGAACTGCTTCCTGCACTTGAAGCGGTAGCAAAAGCTTCTCGTCCACTACTGATTGTGGCGGAAGATGTTGAAGGTGAAGCATTGGCGACGCTGGTTGTGAACAACATGCGTGGCATTGTAAAAGTTGCTGCCGTGAAAGCACCTGGTTTTGGTGATCGCCGTAAAGCGATGCTACAAGACATTGCTACCCTAACGGGCGGTACTGTGATTTCTGAAGAGATCGGTCTTGAGCTTGAAAAAGTGACCTTGGAAGATCTAGGCCAAGCGAAGCGCATCTCTATCACTAAAGAAAACACCACCATCATTGATGGTGCAGGTGAAGAGCAAGCCATTAAAGGTCGCGTTGCACAAATTCGTCAACAAATTGAAGACGCAACTTCAGATTACGACAAAGAAAAACTACAAGAGCGCGTGGCCAAACTGGCAGGTGGCGTTGCAGTGATCAAAGTCGGTGCAACCACTGAAGTTGAAATGAAAGAGAAGAAAGATCGCGTAGAAGATGCACTGCATGCAACTCGCGCAGCCGTTGAAGAAGGCGTGGTTGCGGGTGGTGGTGTTGCACTGATCCGTGCGGCTGCTAAAGTTGCGGGCCTTGAAGGTGACAACGAAGAGCAAAACGTAGGTATTCGTGTTGCACTACGTGCGATGGAAGCACCAATTCGTCAAATCGTGAAAAACGCGGGCGAAGAAGATTCTGTTGTGGCTAACAATGTTCGCGCTGGTGAAGGTAACTATGGTTACAACGCTGCGACGGGTGAATATGGCGATATGATCGACATGGGTATTTTGGATCCAACCAAAGTGACTCGTAGTGCTCTACAGTTTGCAGCTTCAGTCGCGGGCCTCATGATCACCACAGAAGCTATGGTGACTGAGCTACCGAAGAAAGAAGCGGCAATGCCTGATATGGGCGGCATGGGCGGTATGGGAGGGATGATGTAATCATCCTCTCTCAATAAGAAACCGGAGCTTGCCTCCGGTTTTTTTTCGCATAATTAGCTCAATCCTGACGTTTGAGTGATCCGACTCTTCTAGACTTCGTCTCTTCACTGATCACAATTTGGTGATGATGTGAGTGAAATAGCGTGAACAAACCAAATATTAACGGTTTCATTGGTCAATGGAGATCTTTATGAAAAAAGTACTTTCAGCACTAGCCGTAGTGGCTGCGTTATCTTCTTCTGTTGCGATGGCTGGCACTCCAGTTATGTTTTCTTCCATCAATAACTTCAATGCACCGGATGAAAATGCGGTATCAGGCGTTCGTGTTGCGGCTCTTTACGGTAAAGTGAATGAGGTTAAAGGCTTAGATCTCGCCGTTGTTGGATTATCTGAAACTGACTCTACGACGGGTGTAAATTTAGGTCTTTTAGGGGCATCGAAAGTCAATCAAGAGATGACCGGTGCTTCACTCGGTTTGTTAAACTGGAATACAGGGCAGACCGTGGGTGCTAACGTGGGTGTAGTGAATCTGACCAACAATGTACAAGGTGCTAACGTCAGTCTAGTGAACTACTCTGAAGGTAATACCATGGTTGATGTTGGTGCAGCAAACTTCTCTGATACATCGAAAGTGCAAGTGGGTTTGTTCAACAAAACCACAAAAATTGAAGGTGTTCAGGTTGGTCTAATTAACTGTGCGGATAACGGTTTCTTTAAGTGTTTTCCTATCATCAACTTTGCTAAATAGCCGATGAATTGAAATCGAAAGAGCAGCATCAAGCTGCTCTTTTTTCACCTTATGTACGACGACGAAAGCGTTGATGAACACCACGGCGCAAACTTTGAAAGCTATTTTCTACCTTATCCACGCCATACAACACACACAATGCTAATACCGTGATAATGATGGATTGCTGTAAGTAACCAAGACCGATCATTAATCCCAGTGATGCCAGTACCCAAATAACAGCGGCTGAGGTGACGCCATGGATTTTCCCATCTTGAGTCATCATCACGCCTGCGCCTAAAAAACCAACCCCAGTAATAATTTGTCCAAGCACGCGAGCTTGATCTAAAGTGTTAGGGGACAGTGATACGGCCATCGCTAGAAAGAGATAAGTCCCTGAGATGATTAATATTGATGTGCGAATGCCCACCGGTTTACCGCGGGTCTGGCGTTCAACGCCAATCAGTAACCCATTGATAGCACAGCACAATAATGCAGACCAACTGAATGGACTAAGATCAAGAAATTGTCCGAGAGATTGCATGATGGTTTTCCCAAAAGTATGAAGGTAAGAGTTCGTTGATTGACACCGAACCGCTCTTTTGAAGTTCTGTAATTACTCAAGATGCAGATCGAGTGGCGTTTTACTGGCTCTGCCACCGATTTCTCGAGTTAGCTTAGCAACAAGATAGCCCGATACTCGCTCAATGACACCTGCCATTATTTCTTTTGCTTTTTGATCACTAACAAAAAAGTGCGCTGCGCCTTGCACTTTATCCAGCACATGCAAGTAGTAAGGCAAAATTCCTGCATCAAATAACGTTTCGCTGAGCGCGACTTGCGCGTCAACGCTATCATTGACACCTTTTAACAATACACCTTGGTTGAGTAAGGTAACATTGATGGCGCGCAGACGACTCATCTGCTGTTTGAATTCTAGATTGATTTCATTGGCATGGTTAATGTGCGTCACCAAAATGACTTGTAAGCGAGTTTCACGCAGCAGATCACACAATGCATCGGTGATTCGAGCGGGGATCACCACGGGTAAGCGCGAGTGAATACGCAATCGTTTAATATGAGGCACGCTGCTGATTGCATCGATGAGCCAACGCAGTTCTTCATCTTTCGCCATTAACGGATCACCGCCCGATAAAATGACCTCATTGAGTTCGGGATGCGCGGCAATATAGTCGACACTTTGCTGCCACACCTGCTTTGAGCCTTTATTCTCTTGGTAGGGGAAATGACGACGAAAGCAGTAACGGCAGTTAATCGCACAACCACCTTTGACTATCATTAGCACTCGGTTGCGGTATTTATGCAGCAATCCCGGAATGGCATTGTTTTGCTCATCAAGCGGATCATTTGAGTACCCATCATGCCATTCAAACTCTTCATTGAGTGGTAAAACTTGACGCAACAGGGGATCGTAAGGGTTTCCTTTTTCCATGCGATCGACAAAACTTTGTGGCACTCGTAGTGCGAAGAGTTTGCGTGCGGCAAACCCGTTTTGCCAAAGGGCAGGATCAATCTCTAACTGCTGGAGAAGCTCGGCAGGGTTTGAGATCGCATTCGTTAATTGTTGAAGCCAGTTTTGCTCAACAGAATCAAGTTTTCGGGTTATTATATGCGGCATTGAATTTAACTCGAAGAATGGTAAGAGGAAAAAATGGCTACTGTTAGCACGAATGAATTTAAAGGCGGTCTCAAAATTATGCTTGATAATGAGCCTTGTGTCATTCTCGAAAATGAATATGTGAAACCAGGTAAAGGCCAAGCCTTCAACCGTGTCAAAATCCGTAAACTTCTTTCTGGCAAAGTGTTGGAAAAAACATTTAAGTCAGGTGATTCAGTAGAAACGGCTGACGTAATGGATATCGACCTTGATTATCTCTATAACGACGGCGAATTCTACCACTTTATGAATAATGAAACATTCGAGCAAATTGCGGCGGATAATAAAGCGGTGGGTGAAAGCGCAAAATGGCTAGTGGAAAACAACACTTGCATGTTGACGCTTTGGAACGGTAACCCAATTGCGGTAACGCCACCAAACTTTGTTGAACTGGAAGTGGCTGAAACTGATCCGGGCTTGAAAGGTGATACGCAAGGTACGGGTGGTAAACCCGCTACGTTGGTCACTGGTGCTGTGGTACGTGTGCCACTGTTCATCTCTATCGGTGAAGTGATCAAAGTGGATACCCGCTCTGGCGAATACGTAGGTCGAGTCAAATAATCACCTAAAAGTAAGTAAGAAGGTCGCTCGGTAAGCGGCCTTTTTTATTGCTCCAAAGCTGAGTGAGTGCCGTAATAAAAAAGAGCTGCCGAGGCAGCTCTTTGATGTCATCACTTTTCTATCTTTAAATCATAAAGATAAAAACGACTGCGAGCGCGGAAATCAGCCCAGCAAACGCATAACAAGCGATTTTACCCACTAAACCGGTGTGGAATTTTAGGTCATGCATACCGTGATGGACACGGTGCATGGCATGCCACATCGGTAAGGCTAATGTGCCAATGATAAACAGTGCGCCGATGATGCTAGTCGCAAAACTCGAAACGCGTTCATAACTCATTGCTTCAGCATCGATAATGCCTAATGGTGCTAAAATACCCAACACGAGAATGGTGATCGGGGTAATCATCGCAAACCATGTTCCACCAGCACCAAACAGCCCCCACCAGATAGGTTCATCAGAACGTTTTGGCGTGCGATTTACCTTATAATTGTTGTTCATGACTATAAGCTCCTACACCACGATGAGAACAATCAGTGAGATAAACGCAACCGCTGCCCACTGAGTTAAGACGATGATTTTCTTGTCGATTAGCTTACCCTTCAAGCGGATTGGCATCACTTGCGGCATCATGCTAAAGAAGGTTTGTGCATGCAGCAAACTCCCCGCCAACGCGACAATATTGATTGCGACCACAATTGGGTTTGCCATAAAGCTTAGCCAGCCTTCCCATGCTTCAGGGCCTTTAACCAAGCAGCCCAAGCCAAAGGTAAGGAATAAGGTAAAGAATATCAGTGGCAGTACCGTGGCTTCACGCAACATGTAGAAGCGGTAGAATGGGTGATCTTTCCACCAAGTACGTGTCATTTCACGAACGTAAGGTTTACGGTTACTCATCCTTATCCCTCCACTTTCTTTGGTGAACCGTCAGGTTTTAGCATGGCAATCACGAAGTCCATTGAAGACTCAACTTTGCCTTGGTTGACGGCTGCTGCTGGATCAACGTGTTTTGGACACACTTCAGAGCAGTAACCAACAAAGGTACAACCCCAAGCACCGTTATCACCATTGATAAGCTTCATACGCTCGGCTTTACCATGGTCACGGCTATCTAAGTTGTAGCGGTGAGCAAGGGTTAATGCTGCAGGACCAATAAACTCAGGGTTCAAACCAAACTGAGGGCAGGCCGCGTAGCAAAGACCGCAGTTAATACAACCAGCAAATTGTTTGTATTTGGCCATTTGCTCTGGCGTTTGTAAGTTGGTGCCATCTTCAGGTTTGCGATCGTTGCCAATGATGTAGGGTTTAATGGCTTCAAGACGCTCGATAAACGAAGTCATATCCACGATCAAATCTTTTTCAATTGGGAAGTTGGCTAAAGGTTCAATTTTCACGCCATTAGGGTAATCGCGCAGGAAGCTTTTACAAGCCAATTTAGGTACGCCATTAACCATCACACCACACGAACCGCAGATCGCCATACGGCAAGACCAGCGATAAGAGAGATCCTTATCGAGGTTATCTTTGATGTAGCCAATCGCGTCGAGCACTGACATGGTGTCATCAAAAGGAACTTCAAACGCTTGCAGGTGTGGCTTAGCATCTTTTTCTGGGTCGTAGCGCAAAATGTCTACTTTTTGAATGCGATTTGCTGACATTATTTTTGCTCCTCTGCGCTTTTCTCTTCTGCCGCTTTTTCCGCGGCGGCAGCCTGTTCTGCCGCTTCACCATAGAGACGAGCTTTCGGCTGAGATTTCGTGATCTTAACCGCGCTGTAGTCGATACTTGGAGCGGCATCAGGTTGATAGAAAGCTAAAGAGTGCTTGAGGTAGTTCACATCATCACGCTCAGTACAACCTTCGTCTAAACGCTGATGCGCACCGCGAGATTCTTTACGCAAGATAGCTGAGTGAACCATAGCTTCAGCCACTTCAAGGCCATAACCGACTTCGATAGCGTACAGAAGGTCGGTGTTGAACACTTTGCCTTTATCTTTAATGCTAATGTTCTTGTAGCGTGCTTTTAGCTCGGTGATTTTATCAATCGTCGCTTGCATTAAATCTTCTTGGCGGTAGATACCACAACCCGCTTCCATGGTGTGACCCATCTCAGTGCGAATGGTGGCCCAGTTTTCATCACCTTCTTGGTTCATTAACGCTGCAATACGCTCTTCTACGGCTTTGACTTGTTTGGCGATAGATTCATCGTTCCAACCTTTGAATTCCGCTGCGCGTTTCACTGCACTTTCACCCGCAACGCGGCCAAAAACCACAAATTCAGCTAACGAGTTAGAACCCAAACGGTTTGCACCATGCAAGCCAACCGAGGCACATTCGCCGACAGCAAACAGACCTTTGATGCGCGTTTCACATTGACCGTCCGTTTCGATACCACCCATGGTGTAGTGTACGGTTGGGCGAATTGGGATCGGCTCTTTTGCTGGATCAACGTTGACGTAAGCTTTCGCCAATTCGCAGATAAACGGCAAACGCTCTTGTAAGTACTCTTCACCGAGGTGGCGAAGATCAAGCAGCACAACATCACCAAGCGGATGTTTGATGGTGTTGCCTTTCTGTTGTTCATGCCAGAAAGCTTGAGAAACTTTGTCGCGAGGACCGAGTTCCATGTATTTATTTTTAGGCTGACCCACCGGAGTTTCTGGGCCCATACCGTAATCTTGCAGATAACGATAGCCATTTTTATTGACGATGATACCACCTTCACCGCGGCAGCCTTCCGTCATCAAAATACCCGTGCCAGGTAGGCCAGTTGGGTGGTATTGCACGAACTCCATATCGCGTAGAGGGACGCCATGACGATAAGCCATCGCCATACCATCGCCAGTTACAATGCCGCCGTTGGTGTTGCAGTGGTACACACGGCCCGCGCCACCAGTGGCTAATACCACAGATTTTGCTTTGATGGTTACTAGCTCACCTTCGGACATATGAATCGCGATAAGCCCTTGAACTTCGCCATCTTCAACAAGTAGATCCACCACGAAATACTCATCAAATCGATTGATTTGTGGGTACTTCATTGAAGTTTGGAAGAGGGTGTGCAGCATGTGGAAGCCTGTTTTGTCAGCCGCAAACCAAGTACGCTCGACTTTCATGCCACCAAAACGGCGTACGTTTACTTCGCCATTTTCTTTACGGCTCCATGGGCAACCCCACTGTTCCATTTGCACCATCTCGCGGGTCGAGTTGGCCACAAAATATTCAACAACATCCTGTTCACATAGCCAATCTCCACCACCAACGGTATCGTTGAAGTGGTTGTCAAGGCTATCTTCTTCCTTGATAACTGCTGCTGAGCCTCCTTCCGCTGCAACCGTATGAGATCGCATAGGATAAACTTTAGAAATCAGAGCAACTTCTAAATCAGGGTTTGCTTCAGCGGCTGCAATTGCAGTGCGAAGACCAGCGCCGCCTGCGCCGATGACTGCGATATCTGTGGTGATAATTTGCACAGTTATCCTCCGGTGTGTGATGCGGAAAATCCGCTTGTTATAGTTAAAGGTTCGTAAGCCTTAAGTGGTACGGGTAGTGTAGAAGAGCTGTGTAAGGAAAAAATTGATTCTGTTAGGTTTTTGCTTCGGAAGTGCAAGCGCGAGCATACTTATTTTTCTTTGTGTGATAATAATCACGTTAGAATTTGGAATTGCGCTTCAAGTCAGTAAAATTCATATCATCCAAACTTATGTGTGCCAGAACATGAATAGAAAAAACTGGATGCCAACCGCATCAATATCACAACTCAAACAGCGTGCTCAGTTACTCAAGCAGATCCGCCATTTCTTTGAACTACGAGATGTATTGGAAGTCGATACACCAGCCATGAGTCATGCCACGGTAACCGACATTCATTTGCAAACCTTCCAAACCCAATTTGTTGGTCCAGGGTATGCTGATGGCCGTCAACTCTATTTAATGACAAGCCCGGAGTTTCATATGAAACGACTTTTGGCGGCGGGGAGTGGTTCGATTTATCAGATCAATAAAGCGTTTCGCAACGAGGAAAATGGTCGCTATCACAACCCAGAATTTACGATGTTAGAGTGGTATCGGGTTGGTTTTACTCACCATGATTTAATGGATGAGATGGATCAATTGCTGCAACTTATTTTGCAGTGTGGATCGGCGCAGAAGATGAGCTACCAACAAGCATTTTTGCAGGTACTTGGGGTTTGTCCGTTAGAAGGCTCAATGGACGAGTTAAAAGCGGCTGCGAGCCGATTAGGTCTAAGTGACATTGCTGAGCCAGAAGAGGATAGAGATACCTTACTGCAACTGCTATTTAGTGTCGGTGTTGAGGTGGAAATTGGTCAACAGGTACCCGTTTTTGTTTACGATTTTCCTGCATCACAAGCGGCACTAGCTAAGATTAACCCGCAAGATCATCGTGTTGCGGATCGCTTTGAGGTCTATTTCAAAGGGATTGAACTTGCGAATGGTTTTCATGAGCTGGACAACCCACAAGAGCAACTGGCTCGTTTTGAAGCGGATAACCAAAAGCGTAAAACGATGGGGCTGGTCGAACAGCCGATTGATTACCACTTGATAGCAGCGTTAGAGGCTGGCTTACCTGAATGTTCAGGAGTAGCGCTTGGTATTGATCGCTTGATTATGCTGGCGTTAGGCCAAGATCATATTGATAACGTGACGGCTTTTCCTTTTCCGATAGCTTAAGCTTTTAAGCTGATGTGGATTGCGCGCTTGTAGTGCGATGAGCGCGCTGAAAAACGGCAACAGTTTCTTATTATGCAATGTAAGCCCTCGCGTCTGGCTGACAACCTCGTTATACTCCTTGTCTGATTTTAAGCCCACATTGCAAGAGCACAGAATATGCAAGAGTACATCGAATTTTTCCAACACAATATGATTCTATCTTTGGCATGGGTAGGTATTCTCGTCGCCTTAATCATGAGCATCGTGAAATCAACCACGGCAGCCTATAAAGAGATCACCGCTTCACAAACGACGCTTTTAATGAATCGTGAAAACGGTGTTGTTGTCGATATCCGCACGAAAGATGAATTTAAAAAAGGTCATATTACCGATGCGGTTCACATTTTACCGTCAGATATTAAATCCGGTAACTTGGCTAGCCTTGAAAAGCACAAGTCTGACCCAATCATTGTGGTATGTAAAACGGGTCAAACCGCGCAAGAGAGTGCCAACCTGCTTGCTAAAGCTGGGTTTGAGAATGTGAATTTACTGAAAAATGGTCTTGTAGCTTGGAATGAAGCGAACTTGCCATTGGTTCGTGGCAATAAATAATTCACTGATCGCGGTTATCTTGAACTGAGTGTGCTGGCTGAAAAGCCAGCATTTGATGCTAAGAGTTGTGATGTTTTCCACGTAATCGTGAGCTCATCTAGTCATTCGAAATCAGCTCGGTTAGTCTAAAAGCAACACTGAATTTGTAAGTATTTAAGGATTTAATCATGGCTGAAGCCGCACAACAAACAGCACAACAAAATTTCGCAATTCAACGTATCTTTCTAAAAGATGTCTCTTTTGAAGCGCCAAACTCACCTGTTATGTTCCAAAAAGAGTGGAATCCAGATGTGAAGTTGGATCTTGACACTCAAAGTCGTGATCTGGGTGAAGGTGTGTATGAAGTCGTATTACGCCTAACGGTGACAGTGAAAAACGCGGAAGAAATCGCGTTCTTATGCGAAGTGCAACAAGGTGGTATTTTTACTGCTGAAAAAATGGAAGCGGGTCAACTTGCTCATTGTTTAGGTGCATTCTGCCCGAACATTCTGTTCCCATATGCACGTGAAACAATTTCTAGCTTAGTTGTTAAAGGGACATTCCCACAACTTAACCTTGCACCAGTGAACTTTGATGCATTGTTTATGAACTACCTACAACAACAAGCGACTCAAGGCGAGCAAGCAGAAGCTTAATCGTTAATGACGTGAGATCATTAACGTTGGCGTTCCACGTCAGACTTTGATGATAAAAAATGCACAAAGCATCCCAGATAATGATGGTGCGTTGTGCATTTTTTGTTTATTTCGAATGCCAATACCTCCGTTCCTTGCTACTCCGTATTGAAAGCTGTATCGGAAGGAATTTAGGTATAACATGACAACACGAATAGCAATGGACGAAACAATGACAGATCCTAACAGTATTTACGGTAAAGCGATCACCATGACAGTAGTTGGTGCGGGTTCTTACGGCACATCTCTGGCGATTTCTTTAGCACGTAACGGTGCTAATGTTGTCCTTTGGGGACACGATGCTAAGCATATGGCTCGTCTTGACGCTGATCGTGCTAACCAAGAATTTTTACCCGGTATTGATTTTCCCGATTCGCTGATTGTGGAAACCGATTTGAAAAAAGCGGTACAAGCGAGCCGCGATTTGTTGGTTGTAGTTCCGAGCCACGTATTTGGCCTTGTTATGAAGAGTTTAAAGCCTCACTTGCGTGATGATTCCCGTATTTGTTGGGCAACCAAAGGGCTTGAACCTGAAACGGGCCGGTTACTGATGGATGTGGCCTATGACACCATTGGCGAGCGCTATTCATTGGCGGTGTTATCTGGGCCGACTTTTGCTAAAGAGCTGGCGATGGGAATGCCTACCGCAATTTCTGTTGCCTCGCCTGACGCGCAGTTTGTCGAAGATCTGCAAGGCAAAATTCACTGCAGCAAAACTTTCCGCGTTTACGCCAATAGTGATTTTATTGGCATGCAGCTAGGTGGTGCGGTGAAAAACGTGATTGCGATTGGCGCTGGCATGTCCGATGGGATTGGCTTTGGTGCGAATGCGCGTACTGCATTGATTACGCGCGGTCTGGCCGAAATGTGCCGTTTGGGGGCAGCGTTAGGTGCTCAGCCTGAAACCTTTATGGGGATGGCTGGATTGGGTGACTTAGTGCTCACTTGCACCGATAACCAATCACGTAACCGTCGCTTTGGTTTGGCGTTGGGACAAGGGAAAGACGTGGATACGGCGCAGCAAGAAATTGGCCAAGTGGTTGAAGGTTATCGCAACACCAAAGAGGTGTGGTTATTAGCGGCGCGCATGGAGGTTGAAATGCCAATAGTTGATCAAATCTATCAAGTGCTGTATCAAGGAAAAGATGCGCGTGTTGCAGCACAAGATTTGCTGGCTCGTGATAAAAAAGCAGAACGCTAATTCATTGCTCATGATTAGGCACAAAGCCTATTAGCAATCTACATTGACGCTCTAGAGATTGGATGAGGAAGGGTGATCAACCAACGATGAAACATTGCGAAAAACTCAAAGTGTGGCAAGCCATAGTCAAAGAGGCGCGCGAGCAGTCAGAACAAGAACCGATGCTGGCAAGTTTTTATCATGCCACTATTATTAAGCATGATAGTTTAAGCTCGGCCTTGAGCTACATTCTTGCCAATAAGCTGAATACGGCCTCAATGCCAGCGATGGCGGTGCGTGAAGTGGTCGAAGAGGCATTTGCCGCAGACCCCAGCATTATGGAAGCGGCGGCGTGTGACATCTGCGCGACTGTCAATCGTGACCCCGCAGTATCTATGTTTTCAATGCCTCTACTTTATCTCAAGGGCTACCATGCCTTACAAGGCTATCGCGTCGCGAACTGGTTATGGAAGCAAGGTCGAGTGGCGTTGGCTACCTATTTTCAAAACCAAATCTCGGTAGCTTGCCAAGTGGACATCCATCCTGCTGCACGTATTGGTCGCGGCATCATGCTTGACCATGCTACGGGCATTGTGATCGGTGAAACCGCGGTGGTGGAGAATGATGTCTCTATTTTACAAGATGTAACGCTAGGCGGAACGGGTAAAGAGTGCGGCGATCGCCACCCGAAAATTCGTGAAGGCGTGATGATTGGCGCGGGTGCCAAAATTCTCGGTAATATTGAAGTGGGCGAAGGGGCGAAAATTGGTTCTTGTTCGGTGGTATTGCAAGCGGTGCCTCCGCACACTACCGTCGCTGGAGTGCCAGCCAAAATTGTCGGTCGTCCGCAAACCGATAAGCCTTCGTTAGATATGGACCAACAATTTAATGGCCGTTCTCAAAGTTTCATTGCCGGTGATGGTATTTGATTTGGTCGCGGAAAACAAAAAGGGTGATGCTCACAGAGCATCACCCTTTTTTATGGTTGGCATTAAGCCATTGCATCGAGTTCAGCAAGCACTTCTTCAGCCCAATCAACCCACGCTTGGCGAACCAGTAGGTTGCGGCGTAGTGTTAGACGTTCAAGGCGCTGTAGCTTATCGAGAGTAGCTGGTGTTGCATAGTACGCAGACTCAATCTCTTTGTAGTGAGCAACCAGTTTTTTCGATTCTTCAACTAATTCACCCAGTTGAATTCGGTAAGGTGTTGCTGGTTGTACCGCGCAAGCGATCAATTTAGCGCTAAATTCATCACGTACGGTTGGGTGAGCTGTAGGTTGGTCAAACCATTCACCTAAAGCGCTGCGACCTGCATCGGTGATGGAGTAAACTTTACGATCTGGCTTGCCATCTTGCGGTTCTAATACACAAGTGACTAGGCCTTGTTGACCCATTTTATTCAGTTCGCGGTAAACTTGTTGGTGGCTGGCTTTCCAAAAATAGCCAATGCTCGAAGAGAACTCTTTTGTGATGTCGTACCCTGTGGCATCGCGAGTGCTCAAAACAGTGAGGATAACGTGTGGTAATGACATGTCTTTAATCCAAATGGTTAATAAACTCAAAAACAACTTGCTCAAACTCGTGTTGTGCTTCTGATGGCATCAATCATGAATGAGTTTTAGCAACACCCACCGTTCTATTGACGGAGTGGGTTGTGTCACCTTAAAAAGCCGTTTATCACCTAGGATTATATGCGTGACGCATATCGACCTGCGATTTGTTATGTTTGTATGCTACCGCAGAGGAGCAGTAGTATATCTAAATAATAAGCATAAAGTAGAATACTTTGTTAGTTTAGCTTAAAAAACTGATAATATGCTCAATAATTTTTGTGATTTAAAATAAAAAGCCGCACAGAGGCGGCCTTTTAGCTAGTTTGTGAAATAAAATGCTGTTACTTAGCCTGTGTTACGCATTCCTGCTGCAATACCCGCGATAGTCACCATTAAGGCTTCTTCTAACTCTGCTGGTGCGGTTTCGGTTTGGCGGGTGCGGTACAACAGCTCTGCTTGCAGCATATTTAATGGCTCAACATAGATATTGCGCAAACGGATTGACTCTTGACCCCAAGGATCGCTTTGCATCAAGTTCTCATTGTTTTCTACATTTAACACCGCTTTGATGTCTTTCTGTAATTGAGAACGCAAACGCTCACCGAGCGGGCGTAACGATTCATCGACTAGGCGTTCATCGTAATAGCGTGAGATTTCAATGTTGCACTTGGAGTAAACCATCTCTAGCATGCCTAAACGCGTTGAGAAAAATGGCCATTCACGGCACATCTCTTCCAGCAGTGCTTGGTGTCCTTTATCGATAGAAAACTGAATTGCTTCTCCCGCACCTAGCCAGGCTGGTAGCACGAGGCGGTTTTGGCTCCAAGAGAAGATCCACGGGATTGCACGTAAGCTTTCGACCCCACCATTAGGGTTGCGTTTAGCCGGACGTGAACCGAGCGGTAATTTACCCAGCTCTAGCTCTGGCGTTGCTTGGCGGAAGTACGGGACAAAGTCCGGCTCGCCGCGAACAATATGGCGATACGCTTCGCAAGAGACTTCAGACAATACCTCCATTAAGTCGCGCCAATCTTGTTTTGGCTCTGGTGGTGGCAGCAGGTTCGCTTCTAAAATGGCGCTGGCGTACATCGTAAAACTATTGACCGCTACTTCTGGTAGACCAAGTTTAAAGCGGATCATTTCGCCTTGCTCCGTCACACGCAAGCCACCTTTTAAGCTTTTGGGTGGTTGTGAAAGCAGTGCCGCATGTGCTGGAGCGCCCCCGCGACCAATGGTGCCGCCACGTCCATGAAATAGTGTCAGTTCAATTCCGGCCTCTTCACTGACATTAACCAAAGCTTCCATTGCGCTGTATTGCGCCCAACCGGCGGACATTACACCTGCATCTTTAGCGGAATCAGAGTAACCAATCATCACCATCTGGTGGTTTTGAATAAAGCCACGATAGAGATCAATGCCCATTAGTTGGCGGATCACCGTTTCTGCGTTGTTTAAATCATCCAAAGTTTCGAACAGTGGACAAACGTCCATGCGATAAGGGCAGCCACACTCTTGCAACAATAGATGTACGGCAAGTACATCTGATGCGGTACGAGCCATCGAAATCACATAAGCACCAAAGGCTTCGCGAGGCTGAGAAGCAACGATTTTACAGGTGTCGATCACCTCTTGTACCGCTTCTGAAGGCTGCCAGTCACGAGGTAACAAAGGACGTTTTGAGCTCAACTCATTGGTGAGAAACGCAATTTTGTCTTGCTCGCTCCACTGGTCATAATCACCAATGCCTAAATAACGGGTGAGCTCGGAGATCACATCAGAGTGACGAGTGCTCTCTTGGCGAATATCCAAACGTACAAGATGCACACCAAACGCTTTAATCCGGCGCAGAGTATCAAGCAGCGAGCCATCGGCAATGACGCCCATGCCGCATTGATGTAAAGATTGGTAGCAGGCATAAAGCGGTTCCCACAACTGTGCGATATTTTGCAGTGGTGCTTTGCGTGCCAGTTGTTGGCCATTGATCTTGGCATCCAACACTTCCAGTGTTTCGCTGAGCAGTTCACGCAGGCGTTTGAGAATAGCGCGATAAGGTTCGTGTTCATCTATGCCAGCCAAATCGCGTAGCGCGTCACTGCATTTGGTCATCGACAATTCGCTGACCAGCTCATTGATATCACCTAGGTAGAGATCGGCCGCTTTCCAGCGAGAAAGCAGCATTACTTCACGGGTGATTTTATGAGTCACAAAGGGGTTACCATCACGGTCGCCGCCCATCCACGAAGAGAAATGCACAGGGCGTGCATCAATTGGTAGTCCTTCACCTAAGTAGTTGGTGAGGTGCTCATCAAATTCACGAAGAAAATCAGGCACGGCTTGCCATAGAGAATTTTCCACCACCGCAAAGCCCCATTTTGCTTCATCCAGTGGCGTAGGGCGCTGCTTACGAATCACATCTGAATGCCAGCTTTGCGCGATCAACTGTTCTAAACGGCGTTCGGTTTTTTGGCGCTCTTTAAATGAAAGGTCACTGAGTTCAAGCTTGGAGAGACACTCGTTAATTTTCACCAGCTTGTTGATCATCGTGCGGCGTGTAATTTCGGTTGGGTGAGCCGTTAGCACTAACTCGATATTGAGATCGCGTACCGCTTGAGCAGCATCCAATTTACTGATTTTATTTTGATTCAGTTTAGTAAACAGTAAATTAATCGCATCAGGCTCACACACATGTTCTTCACAGTGACGTGAAATGGTGTGGTACTGCTCGGCCATGTTGGTTAAGTTAAGAAATTGGTTGAATGCCCGCGCTACTGGGGTGAGCTGTTCGTTGGGAAGGTTTTTGATCTCTTCAACCAAGCTGTCTCGGTCGGCTTGATTGCCATTACGGGCTGATTTTGAAAGTTTTCGGATGGTTTCCACTTTCTCTAAGATAACGTCACCATGGGCGTCCTGAATGGTGTTGCCCAGCAAACGGCCAAGCATGCTCACGTTACTTTTGAGCGCAGCGTATTTTTCGTTCATTGTCATCCTGCCTTGTAAAAAAATTACATCCATTGTTCCTTGCTAAGTACACAATCTAGCGAAAAGATCCCTGTAGAGTCAAATAAAGCCGACTATTTTTACGATTATTGCTGAATGTTATTGAACGTGATCATTTGGTGAATAATTGGCGTAAATTACTGAAATTTTATTACAAAAATGCCCGACCGTAGAAACCCGGTCAGGCATTTATCGCTTGAGTAAGCTTGGTAGGCTAGAAGCAGTATTTATACATTGCTTTGGACAAAATCGAGATGGTTGGATCAATAAATTCAAACGCTAGGAATTCATCCGGTTGATGCGCTTGATCGATTGAACCTGGGCCGAGTACCAGTGTTGGGCATAATTGTTGTAAGAACGGTGCTTCAGTACAGTAATTCACGGTTTGTGAAGCGGTATTGCAAATCTCTTCAATGTTGCCAATAAAGGGGTGATCATGCTGACATTCATAACCCGGAATCGCATCATGCAGCGCGGTAATCTCAATGCGACCGGGCCATTTTGCACTGACTTCATTCAGTGCATTGCGCAGCAAGTTATCGAGCCCATCTAGACTCATGCCGGGCAGCGGGCGCACATCGTAATGCAATTCGCAGCAGCCACAAATGCGGTTTGGACTATCGCCACCGTGGATATGGCCGAGGTTCAAAGTGGGGTGAGGAATGGCAAAGCCTGGGTGATGGTACTCTTTGATCAATTTGTCGCGCAGTTGCATTAACGCGAACAGCACTTCATGCATGATTTCGATGGCATTTACGCCCAGAGCAGGATCAGACGAGTGGCCCGATTTTCCTGTCACTCGAATAGCGTTGGCTACGTGGCCTTTATGGCCGCGGATGGGCACAAGGCTAGTCGGCTCACCAATAATGCAGTAATCCGGTTGAAATGGTGCATGTTCAGTGAAATGACGTGCGCCGAGCATGGTGGTTTCTTCATCACAGGTCGCCAACACATACAGCGGTTTACTCTGTTTACTCCAATCGACTTTTTTCACCGCTTCGTAGATAAAAGCAAAAAAGCCTTTCATGTCTGCCGTGCCTAAGCCATAGAAACGATCATTGGCTTGCGTTAACGCGTGTGGTTCAAAATTCCAACGCCCTTCGTCAAATGGAACGGTATCACTGTGCCCCGCGAGCAGTAGGCCACCTTCGCCGCACCCTTTCTTCGCCACTAAATTGTATTTTCCCGGCGCGACTTCAATGGTGTCGACTACAAACCCTAAGCTGGAAAACCAGCTTGCCAATTTATCAATCACACTTTGGTTACCTTCGTCCCAACGAGCATCTGTGGAGCTGATGGAAGAGGTCGAAATCAGACCTTGGTAAACCTCAAGAAAACTGGGTAATTGCATATTATCTTTGCTCCTAGTATTGACAGAGTAATTGCGAGAAGGTAAAACACATATTAAATCACTTTGTGTGAATAAAAAACCGAGTTAAGTGTATTTTTTGAAATTTATAGTCATTTTTAGATTGTCTTTTTTACCTTGAAATTGGATGTCACGAGATGTTGAAAACCACAATTATCGGAGCTAGCGGTTATACCGGCGCTGAGTTGGCGTATATGGTGCAAAAACACCCACAACTCACGCTATCAGGTTTATACGTTTCCGCCAATAGCCTAGATGCTGGAAAACCAATGGCTGAGCTGCATGGCAAACTCTCCGGTATTGTCGACATGCAGGTACAACCATTAATGGATCCGGTGAGCGTTGCAAGCCAATGTGATGTGGTGTTTTTAGCTACGGCTCATGAGGTGAGCCATGATCTCGCGCCTATTTTTCTTGCGCAAAATTGTCAAGTTTTCGACCTTTCTGGTGCTTTTCGCGTCAAAGGTGATGATTTTTACCAAAATTACTATGGTTTTAAACATCAACACCCTAAATGGTTAGAAAACGCGGTTTATGGACTGGCGGAATGGAATTGTGAGGCAATTAAGCAGAGCCAATTGATCGCCGTTGCGGGTTGCTATCCAACCGCATCGCAACTTGCGATAAAGCCTTTGGTTGAAGCGGGTTTGTTAGATACAACTCAATGGCCAGTGATTAATGCCACCAGCGGTGTCACCGGCGCGGGCAGAAAAGCGACATTAACCAACAGTTTTTGTGAAGTGAGCTTACAGCCATACGGCGTGTTTACTCATCGCCACCAACCTGAAATCGTCGCCCATTTAGGATGTGATGTGATTTTTACGCCTCACTTAGGGAATTTCAAACGCGGTATTTTGGCCACCGTGACAATGAAGCTTGCATCAGGTATTTCAGAGCAACAAGTCAGCCATGCTTTTGAGAAGGCGTACGCTAACAAACCAGCGGTTCGGCTCAAATCAACCTTGCCGAGCATCAAAGATGTTGAATTTACACCATTTTGCGACCTCGGTTGGCGAGTGCAAGGTGAGCATATTATCGTCGTGTCCGCGATCGATAATTTATTAAAGGGGGCATCGAGCCAAGCGATGCAGTGTTTAAATATTCATTACGGTTTTTCTGAGCTAACGGCTTTGGTGTAACGCACCAAGCGTAAGGGTTAAATATGACAGATACAAAGCAAAATCCATTAGTGATTAAGTTAGGCGGCGCGGCGCTGTCTTGTTCTGAAACGCTAAGCAAACTGTTTGGCGCAATCGCACTGTATCAAGCCCAAGCTCAGCGACGAATTGTCATCGTGCACGGGGGCGGTTATCTCGTCGATGACCTGATGGCGAAATTACAACTAAAAACCGTGAAGAAAGAAGGTTTGCGTGTCACGCCTTATGACCAAATTCCGCTGATTGCAGGCGCGCTGGCTGGGACAGCCAACAAAATGCTGCAAGGGCAAGCGATTAAAGATGGCTTAAATGCGGTTGGTTTATCACTCGCTGATGGCGGGTTATGCAAAGTCGAAGAGTTGGATCCAGAACTCGGCGCAGTGGGCAAGGCTTCTCCTGGTGATTCACAAATCGTGCAAGCGATTTTAGCCGCTGGTGGTTTGCCTATTATCAGCTCGATTGGCCTGACCGCTGATGGCCAAATGATGAATGTCAACGCCGATCAAGCAGCCGTTGCAGTGGCTGGCGCATTGGACGCAGAGCTCGTTCTGCTTTCCGATGTGAGCGGTGTGCTGGATGGCAAAGGCCATTTGTTGTCGAGCCTCAATGAGCAGCAGGCCAATGCGCTGATTAAAGGCAAAGTGATCACGGATGGCATGATTGTCAAAGTGAAAGCGGCGCTGGAAGCGGCAAATGATTTAGGTCGCCCGATTGAAGTGGCGACATGGCGTTACCCAGATAAGCTCAGCAAATTGTTTGCGGGCGAAAGTATCGGGACCCAATTTTTACCTCAATAAACGTATTTAATCAGTTGTTGATAACAGCTGTAAGTAATTAATCACCCAGAGCACTGACCGCCAAGCGCAGCGCCGGGAAATGGAGAAAGTAAGATGAGCAAGGTTCAAGTTAATAAAGTCGTTGTCGCATATTCTGGCGGTCTAGATACATCGGTGATCATTCCGTGGTTAAAAGAAAACTACGATTGTGAAGTGGTTGCCTTTGTTGCCGATGTCGGCCAAGGTGAAGAAGAATTGGTCGGCATTGAAGAGAAAGCGAAAGCGTCTGGCGCGTCAGAGTGTTATGTGGTCGATCTTAAAGAAGAGATGGTCGCTGAATACATCTACCCAACACTAAAAACAGGTGCTTATTACGAAGGTAAATACCTGCTTGGGACGTCAATGGCTCGCCCAATCATTGCCAAAGCGCAAGTTGAAGTGGCGCGTAAAGTGGGTGCCGATGCGCTGTGTCACGGCTGTACGGGGAAAGGTAATGACCAAGTGCGTTTTGAAGGTGCGTTTGCAGCCCTAGCGCCTGATTTACATGTGATTGCCCCTTGGCGTGAGTGGGACATCGTGAGTCGTGAAGAGTGTCTTGATTTCCTTGCTGAGCGTAACATTCCTTGCGCCGCTTCATTGACGAAAATTTACTCGCGTGATGCGAACGCGTGGCACATTTCGACCGAAGGTGGCGTGCTTGAGAGTACTTGGAACGCCCCTAATGAGGATTGCTGGGTATGGACAGTAGATCCAGAACAAGCACCAAATGAACCAGAGTTTGTCACATTGCAGGTCGCGAAAGGCGAAGTTGTTGGCGTCGATGGTGAACTGATGACGCCTTACAACGCACTCGTTTACCTTAATGAGAAAGGCTCTAAACACGGCGTTGGTCGTATCGACATCGTCGAAAACCGTTTGGTTGGTATGAAGTCTCGTGGTTGTTATGAAACCCCAGGAGGCACCATCATGATGGAAGCGTTGCGTGCTGTTGAGCAGTTAGTGCTCGATAAAGCCTCATTCGAATTTCGTGAAGAACTGGGTGTCAAAGCGTCGCATCTTGTATACGATGGCCGTTGGTTCACTCCGCTGCGTAAATCCATCATGGCCGCAGCCGATGAGCTGGCACAGGATGTTAATGGTGAAGTGGTTGTGAAGCTTTACAAAGGGCAAGCGACAGTGACGCAAAAACGTTCGGAAAACAGCTTGTACTCGGAAGAGTTTGCGACCTTTGGTGAAGATGTTGTGTATGACCAAAGCCACGCAGGCGGCTTCATTCGTCTTTATTCGTTGGCAAGCCGGATCAGAGCATTGAACGAAGCAAAGAAGAATAAAGCCTAGGTTAACCCCCAAGGTAGAGACACAAAAATAACAATAAAAGATCGCTCTAGTAGCGATCTTTATTATAAAAATGATTGAGCAATTTGATGTGGTCAGGCTCAGTCGCGACCTAAGAGCAGGAGATACGCAATGGCATTATGGGGCGGTAGATTTACCCAAGCAGCAGACACGAGGTTCAAAGAGTTCAACGATTCACTTCGCTTTGATTACCGATTGGCTGAACAAGACATTGTGGGCTCTATAGCATGGTCAAAGGCGTTGGTGTCAGTGAATGTTTTGGGCGAAGAGGAGCAGCAAAAACTAGAACTTGCGCTCAACGAACTCAAACTGGAAGTGATGGAAGATCCTGAGCAGATCTTACGCTCTGATGCAGAAGATATTCACTCTTGGGTTGAGCAGCAGTTGATCAGCAAAGTGGGTGATTTAGGCAAAAAGCTGCACACTGGGCGCTCTCGTAATGACCAAGTCGCGACCGATTTAAAATTGTGGTGCCGCCAGCAAGGTCAGCAATTACTGTTGGGGTTAGATCGCCTGCAAACGAAACTAGTGTCGGTTGCTCAGCAGCACCAAGCGACGGTTTTGCCCGGTTATACCCACCTGCAACGTGCGCAACCAGTGACCTTTGCGCATTGGTGTTTGGCCTATGTTGAAATGTTTGAGCGTGATTACTCTCGTTTAAATGATGCGATTAAGCGCCTTGATACTTGTCCGCTTGGCTCCGGCGCGCTGGCAGGTACGGCTTATCCAATTGATCGTGAACAGCTTGCTCATCATTTAGGGTTTCGCCGTGCCACGCGTAACTCGCTCGATTCAGTATCCGACCGAGATCACGTGATGGAATTGATGTCGGTGGCGTCGATCTCGATGCTGCATTTATCGCGCTTGGCGGAAGATATGATCTTCTATAACTCGGGTGAGTCTGGTTTTATCGAACTGGCTGACACCGTGACTTCGGGTTCATCCTTGATGCCGCAAAAGAAAAACCCTGATGCCTTGGAGCTGATCCGTGGCAAAACTGGCCGTGTTTATGGCTCGCTTGCGGGCATGATGATGACGGTCAAAGCCTTACCATTGGCTTATAACAAAGATATGCAAGAAGACAAAGAAGGGCTGTTTGACGCGCTGGATACTTGGAACGACTGCATGGAAATGGCTGCGCTTTGCTTTGATGGCATCAAAATTAAAACCGAACGGACTTTAGAAGCGGCCAAACAAGGCTATGCCAATGCTACCGAATTAGCTGATTATTTAGTCGCCAAAGGGATCCCTTTCCGTGAAGCGCACCATATTGTGGGCGTAGCTGTGGTTGGCGCGATTGCGAAAGGGTGTGCGCTTGAAGAACTGACCCTTGCCGAGCTTAAAGAGTTTTCGTCGGTCATTGAAGATGATGTTTATGCGATCCTCACCATTGAATCTTGCTTAGAAAAACGCAGCGCTTTAGGTGGCGTTTCGCCAAAACAAGTGGCCTATGCGGTTGATCAAGCTAAAGCGCGTTTAGACAAACGTGACACCACGGCGGTGAAAGTTCGTCCTGCCCGTTTGACGGATATTGAAACGCTAGAAAGTATGGTCACTTATTGGGCGAATATGGGAGAAAATCTGCCTCGTTCACGCAATGAGTTGGTGCGCGATATTGGTTCATTTGCCGTGGCGGAACACCATGGTGAAGTGACGGGATGCGCCTCGTTATATGTCTATGACTCTGGGTTGGCTGAAATTCGTTCGCTTGGTGTAGAAGCAGGTTGGCAAGGTCAAGGACAAGGAAAAGCGATCGTCTCGTATTTGGTGAATAAAGCGCGGCAAATGGCGATTAAGAAAGTGTTTGTTCTGACTCGAACGCCAGAGTTTTTCATGAAGCATGATTTTATTCCAACCTCAAAAAGCTTACTGCCAGAGAAAGTGCTTAAAGATTGTGAACAATGCCCACGGCAGCACGCTTGTGATGAAGTGGCGCTTGAGATCAATTTGGTTGAGCAGATCATCAAGCGAGTCAACGTCGCTTAATACGTTGATTACCAACGCGATCATTGCCGTTAATGAGGCCTTGGAAAAAGATCTCAAAAAGATCGAATGATCACGGAACAATTTAAGAAAAGCGTGGTCTATAACTGTACCACTGCTTTTTCTTAGAAGAATCTAAGAAGGCCCCAAACCTACTATTGGTTCTGGGGCTTTTTCTTTTGTGCTCTTTAGCTTTTTATTTGTCGCGCCCTTGCCGCTTACGCCAAGGGAGTACCACAAACTTCATCCACAGATGTAAAAACAGCAAACCGTTAAAGGCAAAACCCGCTATTAGCAAGCTGATCGATTCAATGGTTTTAGGGTTCTCCCTGCATAACCACCACCACACAAGCCAGCACCCAACTGACAAAACAGTGAGCTGATCCATACAACGTTGGCAGCGGCCGATTTTTTTCCAAAACCACGAAGATTGGCAGTTATTGCAAGGCATAAGCGCGTTCATTAAAGAGAAAATAACGGCAGTATAACGTGCGTGAAGGTGTGAGTCTAAGGCGCGGCTGAAACTAAAGCGTATAAAAAACGGCCGCACAAGGGCGACCGCATGAATGGATGTTGAAAATTAACAGCCCGGACCGCAGTCCATGCAATGCTTTATCATCTCAGGACCTAAATGCAGTTTAGCGTTTAGATCACGCAGCGCGGTGCGCACGCCTTCTTCAATTACGGGGTGATAAAAAGGCATATCCAACATCTGTGAAATCGTCATCTGATTTTGATGTGCCCACGCCAGTAAATGAGCCAAGTGCTCCGCATTCGGCCCCATCATTTCAGCGCCTAAAAATCGTCCTGTTCCTTGTTCGCCATACACATGCAATAACCCTTTATTGCGCAGCATGACGCGTGAACGGCCTTGATTTTCAAACGACACAGTACCGATAGCAAAACAGCCACAATTTCCCAAACGAGTGGTTAGCTGTTTGTAGGATTCACCGACCATCGCAATTTGTGGGTCTGAAAAAACCGCTGAGATAGAAGAACGACGAAGCCCGGCGCGAATATCTGGGTAGCGGCCAGCGTTATCCCCTGCAATACGACCTTGATCGGCTGCTTCATGAAGCAGGGGCAGTTGATTACTGGCATCACCAGCAATGAAAATACTGTCTACAGAGGTTTGCAGCGTATAGTGATCGGCCGTTGGTACGCCGCGCGCATCAAGGGCTACATCGGTATTTTCAAGTGCCAATTTATCTACGTTCGGGCGACGACCGGTTGCCGCCAACACATAGTCAACGACAAATGTCTCGAGCTGCCCTTCACGGTTGATGAATTGGATTTCAACTTTGTCGTTTTGGCCTGTTGGAGAAGCAATGCGTTTCATGCTTTCCACTTTAACGTCAGCGTCTAAATAGAATTCTTCTTTAAACGTTTTATCGGCGTAAGCCATCACATCAGGGTCGGTTAATGGGCCAACTTGTCCACCAATGCCGAACAGCTTCACTTTTACCCCTAAGCGATGTAAGGCTTGACCTAGTTCTAAGCCAATAACTCCCGGGCCAAATACGGCAACAGATTCGGGTAAGTCGTCCCACTCAAATAGGTCATCATTAATGATTAAGCGATCGCCAAGTTCATGCCATACCGCGGGGTAGGCTGGGCGAGAACCGGTAGCAATCACGATCCGCTTGGCGTTGATTCGTGTATGGTTGTCGACCTGTAGGGTGTGGTTGTCGATAAATTGGGCGTAGCCTGAGATTTTGTCTTCAGCGGGGATCTCCTCAACGCCTTCAAGCACAAATCCGACAAAGCGGTCACGTTCACGTTTTACCCGCGCCATCACTTCACGTCCATTAATGACAATTTCACCTTGAGGATGAACACCAAAAGCAGGAGCTTTGTGGATGTGATGGACGCTTTCAGCGGCCGCAATCAGTAACTTAGATGGCATGCAGCCGACGCGAGCGCATGTGGTTCCGTATGGGCCACCTTCGATCATGGCGACACTAGTCGTATGTGCTTTTGCTGCACGATAAGCGCCGAGTCCAGCGGTCCCACCACCAATAATGGCTACATCAACGTTTAACTGTTTCATCATCGATTTCTCTAAATTTGGAATGTGGATAGTCGATGGCAACATTTAATAATGCTGTCATTGAGTCTAAATGAGGAGGATGCCCTAGGAAGATTTTCCTAGGGCAGGCGTGATTAGCCCAGGTAAGCTTCTAGCTCTTCGCTGCCGCCGATGTGTTTACCACCAACGAAAACTTGCGGAACGGTGGTACGGCCTGTGATAGCTCGTAAGCTCACTGTGGTTGCATCTTTACCCAATACCACTTCTTCATATTGAAGACCGTGGTCAATCAAGAGTTGTTTTGCTTTAGTGCAGAATGGGCAGCCTGGTTTAGTAAATACGGTAACCGATTCTTGTGTTTTATAGTTAGGTGCAATGTATTTCAGCATGGTGTCAGCATCTGATACTTTGAACGGGTCACCCGGTTCATCAGCTTCGATAAACATTTTTTCGATGATGCCATCTTTGACTAGCATGCTGTAACGCCATGAACGTTTGCCAAAACCGATTTGGCTTTTATCAACTAACATACCCATACCGTCAGTAAATTCGCCATTGCCATCAGGAATGAAAGTAATATTCTCTGCTTCTTGGTCTGCTTTCCAAGCATTCATCACAAAGGTATCGTTCACCGAAACACATAGGATGTCATCAACGCCATGCTCTTTAAACACCGGGTACAGTTCGTTGTAACGCGGCAAGTGGCTTGATGAACAGGTTGGGGTGAAGGCACCTGGCAAGCTAAATACGATAACGGTTTTACCTTTGAATAATTGATCTGTTGTGAGATTAACCCAAGCATCACCTTGACGAGTAGGGAAAGTGACTTGTGGTACCGCTTGGCCTTCTTTAGATACTAACATTCTATTTTCCTTGTGATTTTCTAAGTTAGGTTATGATTTTAAGAGCCGCTGCTCTCATTTGTTGAAGCCATTATGGAAGAAAACCTTTGATAGCTCCAATCGTTTGATGCTATGGTTTTGATAGGTGGATTCTATTGAGATTGAAGATGAACATTCGTGATTTTGAGTACTTAGTATCATTAGCTGAACATAAACATTTTCGTAAAGCAGCAGAAGCTTGTTTTGTGAGCCAGCCAACACTCAGTGGCCAGATCCGCAAACTGGAGGATGAGCTGGGAACAGTATTATTAGAGCGCAGCAGTCGCCGAGTATTGTTCACCGATTCGGGCCTGCAATTGGTCGATCAGGCCAAGCGTATTTTAAGTGAAATCAAAACCTTCAGAGATATGGCCAGCGGCCAGGGTGGCTCGATGAGTGGTCCTATCCATATTGGATTCATTCCCACTTTAGGCCCTTACCTTTTGCCGCGTATTGTGCCTTTTTTAAAAGAGCAATTTCCTGAACTGGAGCTCTATTTACACGAAGCGCAAACCCAACAGCTTGTGCGCCAGTTAGAAGATGGAAAACTCGATTGTTTAGTGCTGGCCTCCGTTGCGGAAACGGCTCACTTTAAAGAGATTGATCTGTATGACGAAGCATTGAGTATTGCCGTGCCTAGTGGGCATGAATGGGCTGCAAAAAGTGAAGTAAGTATGTTGGATTTGAAAGGGCGAACGGTATTGGCTTTAGGTGACGGTCATTGCTTACGCGATCAAGCCTTAGGCTTCTGTTTTGCGGCAGGCGCAAAAGATGACGAACGTTTTAAAGCGACCAGCTTAGAGACGCTGCGTAATATGGTCGCAGCGGGTGGGGGAATTACCCTGTTACCTGAGCTCTCTTTACCAGATGTCAAAGAGAAGGATGGTGTTTGTTACCTTAAAGCGGTCAACCCGCAGCCTTCACGCCGCTTAGTATTAGCTTATCGGCCGGGATCGCCATTGAGGCAGCGTTTTGAGCAGTTGGCTCACGCAATCAAAACAAAGCTAAATGAGAAATAAAAAAAGAGGCTAAATGTAGCCTCTTTTTACTGAGCTTTAGAATAGCTCTTCACCTGTAGGTGAAGAGTAGATGTTGTCAGAGACACTCTCTGCGACATACTCGGTTGGCTCTGTGCCTTGAATGAAGTATTCAAACATCGAGCTTGAATCAAACTTATTGGTTAACAAGCCGGTATCGATATCGATTCTTACCCGCACAATATTGGCGGGAATGGGTTTGTCTTGCGCTGGCACATCGACCAGTACTTGACGCATAAAATCAATCCAAGCAGGTTGTGCCGTTTTTGCTCCCGCTTCTGCACCGGATACACCATCGTCATCTACATTGCTGTTTTCGGTTGTCCTACCTAAGTTGCGGTTATGATCATCAAATCCGACCCAAGCAATAGCGACCATGCCCGGTGCATATCCGTTGTACCACGCATCTTTGGAGTCATTGGTCGTTCCTGTTTTACCACCAATATCACGACGCCCCAGCTTTTGTGCACGCCAGCCTGTACCATTCCAACCCGTTCCTTCACGCCAATTTCCGCCACCCCAAATATTGCTGTACATCATCTCTCGGACAAGAAATGCGTTTTGTTCGGAAATTACTTGTGGAGCATAATGCGATGCAACATCTTGCTCATCGAACTCATTTGTTTCAGGGGTGCATTGCTGGTGGCAAACGACTTTTGGTGTGGCTTGATACTCAAGTTTGCCAAAGGGATCTTCAACTTTGCTGATGTAATAGGGTTCAACATAATAGCCACCATTGGCAAACACGGAATAGCCTTGCGCCATCTTAACTGGCGTTAAGCTCCCCGCACCTAAGGCAATGGTTTCTGAGCGTGGTACTTGGTCAATATTAAAACCAAATCGAGTGAGATACTCACGTGTTTCATCCAGCCCAACAGCGCGTAGCACTCTCACTGCCATCACGTTTTTGGATTGAGCCAAACCAACGCGAAGACGAGTTGGGCCAATATAAGTCGGTGGTGAGTTTTTAGGACGCCATGCTGTACCTTGGCTTTGATCCCACTGGTTAATCGGCGCATCATTAATGAGCGTCGCTAAGGTCATGCCTTTATCGATGGCGGCAGAGTAGATAAAGGGTTTAATACTTGAGCCGACCTGGCGCACTGATTGAGTCGCACGGTTAAATTTATTGTGCACAAAGTTAAAGCCGCCAACCAGCGCCAGTACCGCACCATTTTCTGGGTTCATGGCAACAAAGGCAGTGTTGGCATTGGGTACTTGGCTTAAGTACCATTGCGGTGCTTCGTCGGTGGTATGCTCATCACTGTATTCAGCACGATTACGCACCCAAATTTGTTCACCAGCCGCTAATATCTCAGTCGCTTTATTCGGTACTGGGCCTTGTCGAGAATCGGTTAAGAAACGGCGAGCCCAGTTCATGCCTTGCCATTCAATAGTCTGTAGTCCTTGGTTTTTCACCCAAACCGTAGCCGATTGGCTGCTTACGTGGGTAACGACGGCTGGTAATAAATCGCCATAAGTCGGCTCATTATTTAAGTGCTCGGCCAGTTGCTGTTCATTCAATGATGTTTGGCCTTCTTTCCAAACCACTTTTTCAGCACCGCGATAGCCATGACGCTCATCATAGGCGAGTAGGTTATTGATTGCAGCTTTACTCGCGGCTTGCTGCTGTTTGGAATCTACCGTTGTGGTGACAATCATGCCAGAGGTATAGGCCGACTCTTCACCATAGCGCTCCACCATCCATGAACGGGCGATTTCTGCCACATAAGGTGCACTGAGTTCAATTTCAGCACCGTGGTATTTCGCCATTAAGGGCTCAGAGCGGGCTTGCGCATATTGCGCTGGGCTTATGTATTTCTCATCAAGCATTCTCTGTAGCACCACGTTACGGCGGTTAGTCGCGCGATCTAGAGAATAGATAGGGTTCATGGTTGAAGGTGCTTTGGGAAGGCCTGCAATCAGAGCCATCTCACTCAGCGTTAAATCTTTGACTTCTTTTCCAAAATAAACTTGGGCTGCCGCTCCAATTCCATACGATCGGTAACCGAGATAAATTTTATTGAGATAAAGCTCTAGGATTTCTTTTTTCGTCAGCAATTGTTCGATATGAATAGCGATAAAAATCTCTTTGATTTTTCGCATGATCTTCTTCTCATTAGAGAGGTAGAAGTTACGAGCAAGCTGCTGAGTAATGGTACTTGCACCTTGTTTAGCGCTACCTGAGGCGATCACAGCGACCGCAGCACGCGTGATACCAATTGGGTCAAAACCATAGTGTTCGTAGAAGCGGCTATCTTCGGTGGCGATAATCGCTTCGATAAGTTCCGGCGGGATCTCTTCAATACGCAACGGAACTCGGCGCTTTTCTCCAAATTGGGCGATGAGCTTGCCATCTTGACTATAGACCTGCATCGGTGTCTGCAATTGTACATCACGTAAAGTCGCTACATCGGGGAGGTCTGGCTTCACGTAAAAATAGAAGCCAAATATCGTAGTGACTCCAAGAATAATGCAAATCAATGAAAGTAATAACAATCGCTTTATGAACTTCACCGGATAATCCCTGTTTAGTTAAGGCTGCCCTTATGCAAACCCTTGTACTCTAGGCTAAAAATTTAGCTCTAAAAATTAATTGTGGCTTATTTAACCTCAAAATAAGCAAATCGAGCTAAGCCTAAGCAGCGTTACTGGAGCTAAGCCGTATGGGTAAATCAATGGTTACGGGTATAGATATTGGCCACCATAGTATTAAAGCGGTGGTGTTAAAGCTAGCGGGTGATTCATATGCACTCGTCGGTTATAAAGAATTATTTATTACTGAGGACATATTCTCCGATAACCACACGCTGGATTATCAGAAAATTGTAAAGAAACTCAAAGAACTAAGAAAGGGTTTACCACTATTTAGTCACAAAGTCGCCATATCGGTACCGGACAATGCGGTAATAAGTAAGGTATTACAGATAGATAGTGACCTGCAGGCGCGTGAAAAGGAGTTTGCTATTTATCAGGCATTTTCTCATCAGTCACCGTTCCCGATAGAAGAACTGAGTCTCGATTTCGTCAAAGTGATGGAAAAAAGCGTAAGTCGCAGTAGCACCGTAAGTTATCAAGTTTACGCCACTCGTAAAGACGTCGTGGAAAGCCGTGCGTTAGCGGCTCAAAAAGCGGGCTTTTTACCGATCGCGGTTGATGTGCAAATACACAGTTTGTTAAACATCTGGCAGTTGGCGAGCTGGGCACAACATCGCAGCGATTGGATGCTCATGGATGTGGGCCATACCCAAACAGCGCTCTGTATTGATTTTACTGATAAAGCCCCTTTTCATAAAGAGATCCCTCTCGGTTGTCAGTGGCTGTCCCAAGACAGCGCGATGTCGGGCACCAATGCCGAATTAGCCGATAAAAACGAGCGCTTTGTGCATGAGTTGATCGAGCGACTTCAACGTCAGTTGCAGCTTTTCACCTCCGTCAATGGCGCGGGTAGTTTAGCAGGCATTTGGCTCTCAGGTGGTGGTGCAGATACTCCGATGTTGGCGCAAGAGATCTCGCGGCGTCTCAAGCTTGAGTGCGAGATTCTCGATCCCTTCCTTCTGTTTAACAATAAGTTAGCGAAACGCCAGCGAGGTAAGCAGTCTGGGCAGAGTTTTAGCACCGCGGCTGGCCTTGCACTGCGTGGTATCGAGTGGTTGGAGTCTTCTCATGTTGCATAGTATTAACTTACTGCCTTGGCGAGAGGAACAAAGAGCGGCGCATAAGCGTCGTTTTATGGGCTTGGTCGTCTTAGGTGTGATGAGCGCTGTTGGTATTCAATGGGGTATCGGTTTGTATTTCTCTGGGCAAGCGCAGCAGCAAGAGTCTCGTCTGGCCTATTTGAATCAATACATTCAGCAGCTTGATAAACAGATCAATGCATTAAAAATGACGGAACAAGAACACAAGGCACTATTAACTCGCTTATCGGTTGTTGAGTCATTGCAAAGTCAACGCAATAAAACCACCGAGTTGATGAACCTGATGCCACAGCTTATGCCTGAAGGAGTCTACGTCGATAAGATCAAAATGAATGGTGAAGAAATTGAAATTACGGGCATCAGTGACAGCACTGCGCGTCTTGCGACCATGCTCGATAATTTTGAAAAATCAGCCTTACTTTCCGATGTCAACATGCACTCTATCGTGCACGGTAATAAGCGATTTGGTAAGGAGTTTCAGACGTTTAAAGTGTCATTTATGTTTCATTCCCCGACACCACAGGGCTCTGTGCTAACCAAGATTCGGCCTACAGGAGCTGTCCATGACTAGTTTTCAAGATCTTGATATGGATGAAATGGCTGAATGGCCGTTGCTGCCTCAACTGCTGGTTATTTTGGTGTTGATGCTGATTATTCAAGGCGTTGGCGCGTGGTTCTATCTTATGCCTCAAAATGAGCAATTGCAGAACTTAAAACAGCAAGAAGAGGTGCTGAAATCGACCTTACGGATTAAGGCCAGCAAAGCCGCCACCTTACCCCAGTTGCAAGCTCAACTGGATGAATTAACTGAACGTTATGATTTTTTATTACGCCAATTACCCGTGCAAAAAGAGCTCGCAAGCATGCTCGCATCGGTCAATGAACTAGGGCTAGATAACGCGTTAACCTTTACACGTATTGATTGGGGAGAAAAACAGAATAAAGAGTTTCTGTATCGTTTGCCGCTCAATATCGAATTAACTGGGAATTACCACGACATTGGTGATTTCTCAGAGGCGATCGCGAAATTGCCCCGCATTATTAATTTCGATGATGTTGATTGGCAACGGGTTAGCCAGGAAAGCAGCACGTTACATTTTAGGGTGCGCGCTTATACCTATCAATTCAAGCAAGAGGTGGACGATGAAAAACAATAATCTGCTGCTGATGGTGCTGTTTAGTACCAGTGTATTGGTTGGTTGTAAGGCGAATCAAGATTCATTGAAGGTTTATGTGGAGCAGGTCGAGGGGCAAGCACGCAAAGAAGTCTCCAAATTAAAACCCATTATTCAATTTGAAGTTGCTCATTATGCGCAACATGAATCCCGCGAACCTTTTGTGCTGCCTAAAGAAGCGATTGTACAAAATCAGCCTGTAGTGAAGGCAGACTGCTGGCAACCTCCGGCTCGCAGTAAAAATGGCCAGCTAGAGCGCTATCCGCTTAATCAACTGCGATTAAAAGGCGTGATGAGTAGCGGGGGCGCGGTATCGGCATTAGTGCAAACGCCCCAAGGCAAGGTCGTCAACGTGAAAGCGGGACAATATTTAGGTTTGAATCACGGCAAAGTTACTCGAGTTAATTCCAATTACCTGCTGATCAATGAAACCTTGCCAGACGGCTTAGGTTGTTGGAATCAACGTAACGTCAAATTGGCTCTGAAATAGAATTTGAATTTAGAGAAATCACTATGATTAAAGGACTACAGACACAAATGACTATGGTATTTCGGAGCCTCTTATTTGGCTTATTATTGAGTGTGGCAGGGCTAAGTGTGGCGGCAGAAACGACGCAGACCAACGAGCTTAAAGGCATTGATTTTCGAGTCAATAAAAACAAAGACGCTGTATTGATTGTTGAACTCGCATCACCTTCGACAGTAGTTAATGTGCAGAAAGTGGCTGACGGTTTACAAATTGAACTGCTTAAGACGGATGTCTCCAATGAGAAACTGTATGTCTTGGACGTCAAAGATTTTGCAACCGTTGTTGAGAGTATCGAGGTATTGCGCAAAGAGCCAAGTACACAGTTACTGGCGACCATTCATGGCGAGTTTAAGTATGATTACAGCTTGAAAGGGAAATACCTTGAGGTGGTGATTGGCAAACTGAAAGAACAAGAAAAACCTAAGCCGAAGAGCATTCTTGAGAAAGAGGGCAAGCTTATCTCGATTAACTTTCAAGATATTCCTGTGCGAAATGTTTTGCAGCTTATCGCAGATTATAACGCGTTTAACCTAGTCGTCTCAGATTCGGTCACTGGTAACCTGACGCTACGGCTTGATGGCGTGCCTTGGCAGCAAGTGCTCGATATCATTTTGCAAGTCAAGGGATTAGATAAGCGTGTTGACGGCAATGTGATTTTAGTTGCACCTAAAGAAGAGTTGGATTTACGTGAAAAGCAGCAGCTTGAAAAGGCACGTTTGGCTGAAGAGTTGGGCGATCTACGTTCTGAAATCATCAAAATTAATTTTGCTAAGGCGTCTGATATTGCGCAGATGATTGGCGGTGAAGGGGCGGTCAGCATGTTGTCTGAGCGAGGTTCCATCAGTATCGACGAGCGAACCAACTCACTGCTGATCCGTGAATTGGCTGAGAATATTGTGGTGATACGCCAAATTGTTGAATCGCTCGATATCCCGGTCAAACAGGTACAGATTGAAGCGCGCATTGTTACGGTCAACGAAGGTAATTTGGATGAACTTGGCGTACGCTGGGGTTTCACCTCGACCAATGGCAACAACACCGCAGGCGGAAGTATTGAAAGTAATTTATTCCAAGTGGGCAAGTTGGGGGAAAGCACATTGCCCGTTGATGACTTCCTTAACGTAAACTTAGCGGCGACCTCCGCTAATGCCTCAAGTATTGCCTTCCAAGTGGCTAAGTTGGGGTCGGATATGTTGTTGGATTTAGAGCTTTCAGCGCTACAACGTGAGTCGAAAGCGGAGATCATTTCCAGCCCTCGTTTGATTACGACCAACAAGAAACCCGCTTATATCGAGCAGGGTACGGAGATCCCTTATTTGGAGTCTTCTTCCAGCGGGGCAACGACAGTCGCCTTCAAAAAAGCGGTGCTGAGTTTAAAAGTGACGCCGCAGATAACGCCGGATAATCGTTTAGTGTTAGATCTCAGTGTCACTCAAGACCGGCCTGGGGATATTGTAAAAACAGGGACGGGAGAAGCGGTTGCAATTAATACTCAGCGTATTGGCACTCAAGTATTGGTCAATAATGGAGAAACCGTGGTCCTTGGTGGAATATTCCAACATAGCGTCAACAATACGGTGGATAAGGTTCCATTGCTTGGTGATTTGCCATTACTTGGTGCATTGTTCCGCCGTTCCTATGAGCAAGTGGGCAAAAGTGAGCTGCTGATTTTCGTTACACCGAAAGTCGTCATTCAATAACTTACGGCTGATATTGCGATTGGTTAAAAAATAAAGTTGCATTAGTGGCACCATATCTAGATAATTTCGGGTCTTATCACGAATCATCTGTGAGGAATAGGTGCCACGAGCGTCTTAACGGTCAGTATTATACTGGCTAATCTTGTGGCGATGTCATTGAATTAACGTTGTAAATTACTGCTAAACATGGCTGAGAAACGCAATATTTTCCTTGTTGGCCCAATGGGCGCCGGCAAAAGTACAATTGGTAGACATCTTGCTCAACAACTGCATATGGAGTTTTTAGACTCAGATACAGTCATTGAAGAGCGTACAGGCGCAGATATCGCATGGGTATTTGACGTCGAAGGTGAAGAGGGCTTCCGTAAACGTGAGGAAGCTGTAATTAATGACCTAACCGAGAAACAAGGTATTGTACTCGCAACAGGCGGTGGTTCTGTTAAGAGTAAAGAAAACCGTAATCGTTTATCTGCTCGTGGTATTGTGGTCTACCTTGAAACGACGATTGAAAAACAACTTGCACGCACGAACCGTGACAAAAAACGGCCATTGCTTCAAACAGACAATCCACGTGAAGTCTTAGAATGCTTGGCTGATGAACGTAACGATCTTTACGCTGAGATCGCTGATTTTACGGTTCGTACTGACGATCAAGGTGCAAAAGTGGTAGCCAACGAGATCGTAAAAATGCTAGAAGAACATTCCTAAGTTCTTTATTTTGGAGTGCAAACCATGGAACGGATTACGGTCAGTTTAGATGAGCGTAGCTACCCAATCTCAATTGGCGCCGGATTATTTAATGATCCGGCCCTCCTTTCTTTCTTATCGGCCAAACAAAAAGTCGTCGTCATCAGTAATGTGACGGTCGCGCCTTTGTACGCGGATAAAATCTTCGCCCTTCTTGCACCGCATGCTTGTAACGTCTCCTTGCTTGAACTGCCAGATGGCGAGCAGTACAAAACTTTAGATACATTTAACACGGTGATGAGTTACCTGCTGGAAGGTAATTACAGCCGTGATGTGGTGATCATCGCTTTAGGTGGTGGCGTGATTGGTGATTTAGTTGGATTCGCCGCAGCCTGTTATCAGCGCGGAGTCGATTTTATACAAATACCGACCACGCTGCTTTCGCAAGTGGACTCCTCCGTTGGCGGTAAAACCGCGGTCAATCATGCTTTAGGTAAAAACATGATTGGTGCATTTTATCAGCCGAAAGCCGTCATTATTGATACTGAATGTTTGGCGACTTTACCTGCGCGAGAATTTGCCGCTGGTATGGCGGAAGTGATCAAATATGGCATCATTTACGATCATGATTTCTTTGTCTGGTTGGAAGAGAATCTCGATAAACTCTATGCCTTAGATGAGCAAGCGCTAAGTTATGCCATCGCTCGCTGCTGTCAAATTAAAGCCGATGTGGTCGCTCAAGATGAAAAAGAGTCGGGAATTCGCGCGTTGTTGAACCTAGGTCATACATTTGGTCATGCGATTGAAGCGCAGCTCGGGTATGGTAATTGGCTACACGGTGAAGCGGTTTCTGCCGGAACTGTGATGGCCGCTAAAACGGCGCAGTTACAAGGTTTAATTAACGATCAGCAAGTTGAGCGGATTGTTTCTATACTCAAAAGAGCAAATTTACCGATTCATACGCCCGAAAGCATGTCGTTTTCTGACTTTATGCAACACATGATGCGTGATAAAAAAGTGCTTTCAGGCGAACTACGTTTGGTGCTACCAACCAGTATTGGTACATCACAAGTAGTGAAAGGTGTACCCGAAGCGGTCATTGAACAAGCGATTGACTTCTGCCGCACCCTGTAAATCTTCATTGATACTAATTTGACAGTTGTCTGTCAGTAGGACGGCCTAATGAGTTTGGCGAATGAATTACGTATATTGGAATTAGATTCGCAAGTCGAGCTACTTGAGCGTTTGCAATTATTGACCAATTTTGGCTCAAATGTCATTACCGTTGGTGGTGGATTAGGTTTTGGTAAATCTTGGTTAGCGCAGCGTTATTTAGAAGCGTGGGCCGAAGATAAAAACCAATCGCTGTTGCTGTGCCATCCCAATCAAGATGACCAGCAGCGTCGAGCGACCATTCTTACCCAAATCGTTTCAGGCCCGTTATTTAATCCTCACGATACACTTTCTGACAGCTTAGCTCGCCTGCTTGATGGTGGCGGTTGTGATGTGGTGATTGTTGTCGATGACGCTCATCTACTCTCTGAAACCTTAGTGTCTGAGCTATGGATGCTGGTGTTAGAAGCACAAGCCAATCCATTGTGGACCATCAATGTCGTATTATTTGCACAAGCCAATAGTCTTGATGCTTTGCTGACTCGTTTAAGCTACGGACAAGAGCATAAACCCGTAGAGCTTGAGATTGAAGCCCTAAGCAATGAAGAAGCGGATCGCTTTTTTGAAAATCTGGTCATGCGTTATGTACCCGATGAGATGGAGCGCCGCGTACGCAACGCTTACAAAAAGGTGAAACGCGTGCCTGGGGAAATCATGGCATTAGGAGAGCAGAAAATGGAAAAAAGGATCATCATCCGTTCGATTATCGGTTCTCCTGTGCAGATCGCTGCCTTGGTTTTACTGCTTCTGCTCATCATCGGTGGTGGTTACTGGTGGCTATTTACCCAGCCCTCACCCGATGAGCAAGCGTCGCAAATTACAGGCACACTCGAGCAGACGGTGATTCCGACGCTCGGGGATGCTGCTGCACCAACAGTCAATACGCTTAACGATGATTCAGCAACTGACGCCACCAATAATGGGAAGGAGCTTGCGAAAAGTGACCCGAGTTATTTAGATGCTGAAGATGATTCCAGTTCGTTACCACCCGATGTGATGGAGAATTCAGAGAGCGTGGGCATAATTGACAGCGATCAGCAACGAGTGGTGATTGAGTCTGATGTTGTGGATGCGCTTTTGGAAGGCAATTCGACCAACGCCGATACGTCAGTGATTAATAATGCACTTGCTGATGCACAAAACCGCACGGCGCAAACTGTGCCAGTAAGTGAGACTGCCACTGCTGCTGCGCCAACGAAAATCACTTTCTCCTTTGCGAGAGAAGAACTCAAAGCCTTCTCGCCACGCAGTTATACTTTGCAATTAGCGGCGGTCAGTTCGCTTGCTGAAGCACAAAACTTTATTAACACCTACGCGCTGCAAGAAAAGGTGCGTATTTATCCGACAGCACGCAATGATGTGGAGTGGTACATCATCACCTATGGTAATTATCCAACCATCCAGTTTGCGCGTGATGCCGTTGAAACCTTACCGAAAGCGTTGCAATTGCAAGGCCCTTGGGCCAAATCACTCAGCCAAGTACAACGAGAGATTGATCGTGCGAAATAACGCTGAGCTTGACGCAAAAATATGTTACATTCCGCAGCCTTATTTCGTGGTTGAAAGATAGAGCAGTAAATGAAGAAGCAGCGTGCCTTTCTTAAATGGGCTGGTGGTAAGTATGGCCTAGTCGAAGAGATTCAACGTCACCTGCCGCCAGCGCGTAAACTGGTTGAACCCTTTGTTGGTGCTGGCTCTGTGTTCCTCAATACTGATTTTGAACAGTATTTGTTGGCCGATATCAATCCTGATCTCATCAACTTGTATAACCTGATTAAAGATCAACCTGAACTGTACATCACCGAATCTAAGCGTTGGTTTACGGCCGATAACAACCGTAAAGAAGCGTATCTCGATATTCGCAAAGAGTTCAATAAAACCGATGATGTACTGTATCGTTCGTTGGCGTTTTTATACATGAACCGTTTTGGTTTTAATGGGTTATGTCGCTACAACAAAAAAGGCGGTTTCAATGTGCCTTTTGGTTCCTACAAAAAGCCTTATTTCCCGCAAGCAGAATTGGAGTTTTTTGCCGAGAAAGCCAAGAAAGCGACCTTTATTTGCGAAGGATACGAAGAGACGTTTCGTCGTGCTCGCAAGGGCTGTGTTGTCTATTGCGATCCGCCATACGCGCCACTCTCTACTACCGCCAATTTTACTTCTTATTCTGGTAATGGCTTTTCATTGGATGATCAAGCCTCATTGGCCGATGTCGCCGAAAAAGCCGCCAATGATCGTGGCATACCGGTACTGATTTCCAATCATGACACTAAGTTAACGCGCCGTTTATATCATGGTGCAGAACTTAACGTGGTCAAGGTTAAGCGCACCATTAGCCGTAATGGAGCAGGGCGCAACAAAGTAGATGAGTTGTTGGCACTGTTCAATACAGCGGAATGCGAAGGTTAACATTTCGCAGTTAAATCGGGTGTCGCGCTAGGATATCTTGGCCAGCTTAGGTAGAATTGCGGGCGAATTTTGCTCATCACGCATTTGCGCCCACTAGCCTAAGAGGTCAGGTATGAAAGATTTCCTAATTGCCCCATCTATACTCTCAGCAGATTTTGCTCGTCTTGGCGAAGATGTTGAGAAAGTGCTTGCCGCTGGGGCAGACGTTGTCCATTTTGATGTAATGGATAACCACTACGTTCCCAACTTGACCTTTGGTGCTCCTATTTGTAAGGCGCTGCGTGACTATGGTGTTACGGCACCGATTGATGTTCACCTGATGGTGAAACCAGTTGATCGCATCATTCCTGATTTTGCCAAGGCAGGGGCTTCGATGATCACTTTTCATGTGGAAGCTTCTGATCACGTTGATCGCACATTGCAATTGATCAAAGAGCACGGATGCCAAGCGGGTGTAGTGCTCAACCCAGCTACGCCACTTGCGCATCTCGAATTTATTATGGATAAAGTGGACCTCATTTTGCTGATGTCGGTTAACCCTGGTTTTGGTGGTCAATCTTTTATTCCGCATACGTTGGATAAACTGCGCGCGGTGCGTCAATTGATTGAGCAATCGGGTCGTCATATCCGCCTTGAGATTGATGGTGGGGTCAAAGTCGATAACATTCGTGAAATTGCACAAGCGGGCGCAGATATGTTTGTCGCAGGCTCGGCTATTTTTGGTCAACCTAATTACCAAACGGTGATTGATGAGATGCGCGCAGAATTAGCCAAAGTGGCGCGCTAAGTCATAATACTGACTACACCTCAATAATCACTACGCAACATACTTATAACGCAACAAGGGGCTTTGTGCCCCTTGTCTATTATTCGGAAGTTAAGATGTCTTTAAGCTCAATTAAATTAATCGCCTTTGATCTCGATGGTACCTTGCTCGATAGCGTGCCAGATTTAGCCGTAGCCGCCGACCAAGCGGTACAATCGTTAGGCTATTCATCAGTATCAGAAATGCAAGTGCGTGATTACGTCGGCAATGGTGCAGATGTGCTGATCGCTCGCTCACTTAGCCAAAGTTTAACCATCAACCCTGATCTTAGCGATGAGATCAAAGCCACCGCTCGTGAGCGTTTTGATGAATTTTATGCCCAAACGGGCCATAAACTGAGCCATTTATATCCCCAAGTGAAAGAAACCTTAGCGCAGCTACACAGTGCTGGATTCACATTAGCTTTGGTGACCAATAAACCGTCTAAGTTTGTACCTGACGTATTGGTACAACATGGTATTGAGCACTTTTTTAGTGATGTGATTGGTGGTGATACCTTCCCGATCAAAAAACCTGATCCAATGGCGCTTAACTGGCTATTGGATAAACATCAACTAACGGCCAAGGAAATGTTGATGGTTGGGGATTCGAAAAACGATATTTTAGCGGCTAAAAATGCGGGTTGTTATTCGTTTGGTTTGACTTATGGCTACAATCACGGTGAGCCCATTTCAGCTTCCAACCCTGATTACGTGGCGGACTGTATCGACCAATTGCTTGATGTGTTGCGAGTTTCAGCATAAAAGTTCACACAATGCGCTAGTAAAATACTCGTCAATGAGTACACTGCATAAACCGCGTTATCGCTAAATCAAGTATCACTTAGCGAATAAGCGCGGTTTTTTTCACAGACATTTTCAGTCTTATCTCATTTTAAGTAGCAAGGAAATCATCCCTATGAGCAAACCCATTGTATTGAGTGGTGTTCAACCGTCAGGTGAACTAAGTATCGGTAACTATTTGGGTGCTCTACGTCAATGGCAACAGATGCAAGATGACTATGATTGTCAATACTGCGTGGTTGATCTGCATGCGATCACGGTTCGTCAAGATCCGAAAGCACTGCATGAAGCCACGTTAGATGCATTGTCAATCTGTCTTGCAGTTGGTGTTGACCCTAAAAAGAGCACGCTATTTGTTCAGTCACACGTACCAGAGCATGCTCAATTGGGTTGGCTTCTCAACTGCTACACGCAGATGGGTGAATTGAGCCGCATGACTCAGTTCAAAGACAAATCAGCACGTTATGCGAACGATGTGAATGCGGGCTTATTCGGTTATCCTGTGTTGATGGCGGCCGATATTCTACTTTATGGCGCGCACCAAGTACCCGTGGGCAGTGACCAAAAGCAGCACTTAGAACTTGCGCGAGATATCGCGACTCGTTTTAACAACATCTATAGTCCTGAAAAGCCGATCTTCACCATTCCAGAGCCTTACATTCCTCAAGTGAACGCGCGAGTAATGAGCCTGCAAGATGCGACGAAAAAGATGTCTAAGTCAGATGATAACCGTAAGAATGTCATCACTTTGCTGGAAGATCCAAAGTCGATTATCAAGAAGGTTAATAAGGCTCAGACAGATACTGAAACGCCACCGCGCATCGCTTTTGATACCGAAAACAAAGCGGGCATCTCCAACTTGATGAGTTTGTACTCTGCGGCGACAGGCAAAAGCTTTGCTGAGATTGAAGCGCAATATCAAGGTGTTGAGATGTACGGCCCTTTCAAGAAAGATGTTGGCGAAGCGTTGGTTGCCATGCTGGAGCCTGTACAAGCTGAATACGCGCGCATTCGAGAAGATCGCGCGTATCTTGATTCAGTAATGAAAGCTGGTGCAGAAAAAGCCTCGGCCCGCGCTGCGATCACCTTGAAAAAAGCATTTAAAGCGGTAGGGTTTGTCGAGCGTCCTTAATTTTTCCTGCGATAATCTAACTCTTTTTGCATTAAATAAAGCTAGGTTTTCCTAGCTTTATTTTTTACTTCTGCTTAATCAAATTTGATCTTTCTCTTTGTATTGTAGGCTTAGGTCTACACTTTAAATCATAACCATGATGATGAGTTTTGAACATGAGACGACTGCTGTTATTAGGATTGATGTTCATCTGTAGTGCCGCCGCCGCAGAGCCAGTTCGTATTTGTGTTGGTGATGTGAATGTTTGGCCCCCGTTCACCTATTGGCAGGGGAGCTCGTATCAAGAAAAAGCCGATTCCTTGACTGGCTCAGCCACAACGCTGGTGTTGGACGCATTAAAATCTCACAACATCGATTACCAGTTTTATTTTATGCCTTGGGCGCGAGTCCAACATGAACTGACGCAAGAGCGCGGTCGCTGCGATCTGACATGGGATGCAAGTTATCGCGCAGAAAGGGCTGAGTACAGCTATTTTTCGGTCCCGCTTTATACGATTCAACTCGGTTATTTTACGCTGCCAGACAATCATGAAGATTTAAAAGACCCATCCGTTGATGGCGTATTATGCGGAGTTAATGGCTTTAATTATGAGAATTTTGCACTGTCTAGAGAACCCTCTCTCTATTTAAATTCCGTACAGCAAGCGCTGAATATGCTGCAAAAAGAGCGCTGTGACTGGTTTGTGAGTGAAATTGAACCCATTTATGGTGGAATTCAGTTGGGTCTATATCAAATTGATCGGCCAATCGTTCACCATTTGCTCGCTAAAAACAAGCCGTACCACGTGCAAGTTCGTCGCAGTTTAGAAAATTCGATGCCGCTGCTAAATCAGCTCAATGACTACTTTCTCGATGCGCAAAAAACCGGTCGCGCCCAGGCGGTCTTTGATCGCTACCTCTCTTTTAGCCAATCACAATAATCAAACTAAGGTGTTTGCCGTGTACGGAGCACCTTGTTTGCCTTTCTTTTTAGAAAAATAAGACTGTTCACCTCACGGCAATATCACTGTCGAAAACCCCCTTTACCTTCTTTGTTGAAAGTTTGCGCTTAGTTCAAGTATTTGCTCTAGCTATGCGATGTTGATCTCGATATGAATGGTGAATGTTTTTATCTTTCATTTAAAAACACAACACTGTACGCGCAAATGGAACCAATCCCCTTTATAAACGTGATTTACAACACCTTGCTTACCACTTCGGTTACAGAGCAGGGAAAGAGGTGAACAATGGAATCGACACGAATTAAACCCTTTGGCCGAACATTACTCGCTGCGGCGATAAGCTCCACATTGGCTGTATCAGTTCAAGCTGAGATTATTATTTCTCAGTATGTAGAAGGCAGCAGCTTCAATAAGGCGATCGAAATTGCTAACACTAGTAATGTATCCGTCAGTTTAGACAATTTCATTTTAGCGAAATCAAGCAACGGCGGTGGTAACTGGGATACACAGTTGCCCCTGACTGGGCGAGTGATTGCCGCGAATGATGTGTTAGTGATTTCTCATGCCAACGCCAATAGTGCTATCCAAGCAGTGAGCGATGAAAATAATGGCTCAGTAATTAATTTTAACGGTGATGATCCGGTGGCACTGCTAAACAGTGATGGTAGCGTGCATGATGTGTTGGGAGTGATGGGCGGCATTAACTGGGGCAAGGACACCACTTTAGTGCGTAATAGCGATAGCCTTATGCCCTCAGCGGCTTATCAAGCTGCTCAGTGGAGCGCGTTAGGCAAGGATAACATTGATGGGTTAGGCGCACTCGATGCCGTAGAGCCACCGGCTGAGTTTACCTGTACTCAAGAGGGATCTGAACCCACCTTTACCTCTATTCAAGCGATCCAAGGTGAAGGGCAAACCTCTCCTTTTATTAGTGGTTACCCTTACATCACCGACCAAGAATATTTTGTCAAAGGTGTCGTGAGTGCCATTACCACAGGGTTGACGAAAGGTTTTTATCTGCAAGCGTTGGAAGATGATTACAACTTAAATACCTCTGAAGGTTTGTTTGTTTTTACCGATCAATCAAGCTCAAGTTTAAAACCGGGGGATGTGGTTTGTGTGAAAGGTAAAGTACAGGAGTATTACAACCTCACACAGCTTAAAGTCGAAAACAAGCAATGGCTAAAACAAGGTGAGCAAGAGGCTCCACAAGCGACCGCGATAGAGATTTTGCCTACCGATGAGAACTTTGAGCACACATTAGAGCGTTATGAAGGCATGTTGGTAAAAACCACACCAGAGCTGGATATGCGTGTGACGCGAACCTTTGGTTATGACTATGCTGCTCGTCGCAATAACATGGTGTTAGCGCAAGGTCGTATTAACATGCAGCCGAACCAGCTATTCGCTGCGGGCTCTGAGCAAGCCAAACAGCAGAGCGTGGAAAACGCGCAGCGCCGCTTGTTTATTGAATCCGATGCGAAAGCCGCCGATGGCCAAATTCCGTACTACCCAGAGTTTGGTCGCAGTGATATTGATCAAAATGGTTCGACTGAAGATTACATCCGCATTGATGACAGCATCATAGGTTTAGAAGGTGTGCTCTCATACGGTTACAACGAATATCGTCTGATTGTGACCAATTCGCTCAGCCAAGAGAATTTCGTACGCAATGATCCCCGCAGCGAGAAACCGGATATCGATGAAGGCGATCTGCGCATTGCCACATTCAACGTGCTTAACTATTTCAACTCGCCGTTTGGCGGTGATGCAAATCAGCATGGCGGTAATCGTGGTGCTAATAACCTTGCAGAATTTGAACTGCAGCAAGCGAAGATCGTCAATGCGATTGTACGTTTGGATGCCGATATTGTCGGTTTGATGGAAATTGAGAATAACGGTTTCGGTGCAGGGTCGGCAATTGCGCAATTGGTCAATCAGATCAATAGCCAGATCTCGGATAAGAAAAAGCATTACCGTTTTGTCGCGATTGACTCAAATAATGATGGTGTGACCGATGAACTTGATTCTATTGGCACGGATGTGATCACCACAGGAGTGATTTACCGTGAAAAAGTGGTGAAGTTGACAGAAAATCGTGTAATTCCAATGCCAAGCCAACAAGCACCTGAAGTGTTGGATGACAAAGGCAAAGTGATTGAAGATGGTAAAAATTACCAGCGTGACACGCTTGCACCGACCTTCAAAGTTAAAGGTGGCAATGAGAAAATTACCGTCGCGGTTAACCATCTAAAATCCAAAGGCTCGGCATGTTGGGAAGATGCCGCACCAGTTGAACAAGGTGGGCAAGGCGGCAAAGATCTTGATTTTCAAGGTGCATGTGAACAATTCCGTGTCGCAGCTGTAGTTGCTTTAGGTGAAGCGTTACAAAAAATAAAAGGGCATAAAGTCATTTTGGGTGATATGAACTCTTACGGTATGGAAGACCCGATGCTCGTATTGACGGACTACAGCCCAGAGAAGTATGGCAAAACCATTCGTGCGGCACGTAATACTTACCTTGCAGGTACTCCTCAGTTTGGTGATGATGGCGCGTTGATTACTCACAATTATGGGTACCTTAACGCCGTGGCCATAAAACACCCAGAGAGCTGGAGTTACTCATTTAATGATGAAGTTGGCGCACTGGATCATTTGCTGGTCAGCAAAAGTTTGAAAGGCAAAGTGGTGGATGCGACCGATTGGCATATCAATGGCGGTGAATCGACACTGTTTGATTACAACAGTGAATTCAAAGGTGATTTACCTAAATATCAAGATCATTTCCGCGCATCTGATCATGATCCTGCCGTGTTAGAACTGAACATCTATGGCGGTTCATTCGGCCTAGGAGCACTCTTCTCATTACTCGGCTTTGGTATGTGGCGACGTCGTCGTTAAGGCTTAAAGTGCGCCCCGTTAACTGACGGGGCGTTTTTGTTTTGCTCAAGCTCGGATTTTTTCAATTAAATAATCAATAAATAGCCTTACTCGTGGCGCAAGATGGTGACGGCTCGGGTAAAGAATGTTCATGGTGTTATCTGATAGATAATAATCTGGAAAAAGCCTGACGAGGTTAGGATCATTGATTTCGTCAGCGAGAAAATTGGCAATCAAGCCGATCCCCATGCCTTGTTGTACCATTGACATCGCACCAAGCGGCGCATTGCAGATATGTTTAGGGCGGGTTTTAATGTTGCATCTCACTCCCTTTGGATTGATTAGCGTGACTTTATCTTGAGGAAGATTCAATAAAGTTAGCGCAACCCATGGGTGCTGCTCTAAATCTCGTAGTTTCCTTAATAAAGGTGCACTAGCTAAGTATTTTTTACTGGCGTATATCCCCATTTTAAAAGGCATTAATTCGCGGCCAACCATTGAGCAAGATGTCAGTTCACCCATTCTGATCAGCACATCTAATTGTGTGGCTATTGGATCTTGTAAACCATCTTCGAGTTGAATATCAAACAGCACATTGGGGTAACTCTCAGAAAATGTTGAAATCAGCGGACTTAAAATATAGCTGCCGACATCAATGGTTGTACCGATCCTAATCACGCCTGCCACATCGGTAGAAAAATGCTGGACGGCCCGTAGCGCGTCTTCTGCCAGCGGTAAGAGGCCATTGGTATGTTGATAAAATGCGTGCCCTTCAGTCGTTAGGCTAACTTTACGGGTAGAGCGATGCAGTAAACGTACGTTAAGATGTGATTCTAGTAAGCTAACTTGCTCGCTCACTTTCGATTTTGCTATGCCTAACGATTCACCAGCCGAGGTAAACGAACCGTATTCAACCACTTTATTAAAAATGGCAATACGTTTTAACTCACTCAACATAATTGTTCCCTTATTGGTAACCTTTCGTTCTTGTTTTGTTATCTAGTCAACCTTTGTCATTCATCAAATAATGACAGCTCTAATTAGAGAGATATAAACCATTTTGGTTTCCTTTAAATACGGGCAAATAATAAATTTCTTCTGAATGATGGCACTATTGAGATATCTATTCCTAAATAAACTGGGATTAATAATTAAATTAGCAATGTCAATCTTATAAATATCAATATTGTGTAAATATTTTTAATATTATCCAACCGAATTTTCGAAAATGATGGATGCAATGTTGTTTTATTTCTAACGTTTTATTAAAAATTAATTTAAAGGAACGGGTGATGAATTATCAGGTCACGAAGCTCCATCCTTTTGGAGTAAAAATAGAAGCAAATGGATTAAAAATTCCCATTAGCGAAGTACCAATAGCACTACTGCGTAAACTATTTATTGAGCATCAGTTGGTATTGATACGTGGATTTAAAGCCTTTGAACAGGCCGAGCAATTTGCAGAATATTGCGAGCAATGGGGAGAGATCAGTATTTGGCCATTTGGCAAAGTGTTAGATTTAATTCAAAAAGATCAGCCAAAGGACCATATTTTTGATAGTAGCTATATGCCGCTGCATTGGGATGGCATGTTCCGCCCTCAAGTGCCTGAATATCAGATATTTCAATGTGTTCAGGCGCCATTGCCAGCACAAGGCGGCCGGACGACCTTCACTCATACAACCAAGGCGCTACAGAACGCAACCGAACAGCAGCGCTCATTATGGCGAAAAGTCACGGGGCACTATCAGCGAGAGATGGAGTTCTATTGCAGTCACACCATTTCCCCGATTATTGCTCAACATCCCTATCTCTCACACGAGGTCATTCGTTACGCCGAACCGCATTTCGCTGAACGTGGCGATCTGCTAAACCCACCAAATGTGACCTTTAGTGGCATTGATAGTGAGCAAATAGCTGAGTTCCACCGTAGCTTGCGTGACGCACTGTATGACCCTCGTCATTTTTATGCTCACGAATGGCAAAATGATGATGTGGTCATTACGGATAACTTTAACTTACTGCATGGTCGAGAAAGCTTTTTATCGCATACCCCACGTCATATCCGTCGAGTTCAGGTGCTAAGCGATCCACCGTTTGATAATCCAAGTTTGGAGTCTTACCGATGAGTGATTACCACACAGATATTATGATCGTTGGAGCCGGCCCTGTCGGGCTTATGTGCCACTATTTAGCGCAGCGCTGCGGTCTGAACTCACAAGTTATTGATAAATCTAATGGGCCACTGGTGGTCGGACGGGCCGATGCACTTAATGCTCGAACTCTGCAGTTACTTGATATCGTTGACTTATTTGAGCCACTTTACGTGCAAGGCAAACCCTGTAATACCAGTTCGGTATGGGCTAATGGTCAATTTTTGTCACGCCAGTCTCATTGGTGGACAGCGCTGCAAGGCTGCTTCTATCCTCACTTTCTGATGTTGGGGCAAGCACATATTGAAAAAGCGCTAGATAGTGCAGTCAAAGCGCAGAACGCGGCCGTGCGCCGTGGTTTATCTGTGGTCGATATCACTGTTGATGAGCAAGGCTGCGTGACGGAACTAAGCAGTGGCGAGCGAGTTCGTTCACGTTACGTGATTGGTGCAGACGGTGGGCGCTCTTTTGTACGTCAGCATTTTTCGATTCCATTTGAAATCGAGAGACCAGAAATTATCTGGGCGGTGATTGATGGTGTTATTGAGTCAGATTTTCCGAAAGTGCCAGAAATCATCGTATTTCAGGCTGAGACGTCAGATGTCGCCTGGATTCCACGTGAAGGTGATTTGGATCGTTTTTATATCCGTATGGACACCGAAGAATTTACTCAGCAAGAGGTTATTACGCGCATTAACCGAGCAATGTCGCCGCATTCACTGACGTTTAAGCAGGTTGAGTGGTTTTCTTATTTCTCGGTTAAGGAGTCTGTTGCAGAACGGTATGACCACCAGCAACGGGTATTTCTAGCAGGAGATGCCTGCCATATACATTCGGTCAATGGCGGCCAAGGGCTCAATACCGGAGTTGCTGACGCGTTCAATTTGATCTGGAAGCTCAATATGGTGTTGCGTGGTCAGGCATCACCTACGCTGCTGGACAGTTATCAGGCTGAGCGCCAACCAGTGGCTCGCAGCGTGATTGAAAGCTCTGGTGCATTGGTGCGTGCGACTAAATACTCAGAACGAGGAACCCATGCGGAGGACTATGTACAAATCGTTGAACAGCGAGCTGGTAACATCACAGGTATGGGCATTGGGTATGGCAATGGTGGCTTAAACGGTTCTCGAGTGTATGACTTTGAGATGCATAGCGATCAGCAGAGTTGCCGCTTTTATCAATGGCTAGATTACCGCTCCTTTACGCTTCTGTTAACTGGCGATGCTGAGTTACCACCAGAAATTCCTCCGTTTGTGCGTTGCCTTCATCTGTACGATCAGGCGAAGCCTGGGCAGTATTGGAGTGAGAGTTCATTCTACCAGGGGCAAGCTTTACTGATCCGCCCTGATGGTTATATTGCGGCTTTCGCGTCGCTTGCGCACGCGGCTGAACTGTTGGCTGGCCTATAAACTTTTTAACCGAGAGTGAAGGCCGAGGGTTCTGCATCATTCCGTCAATGGTCTTCGCCTTTAATAAGGAAACACTATGCTTGATCATCAACAGCAGCAATGTGTGGATAATATTGCTTTTATTTTATTAGACCAATTATTAGCACAAACAGACGCCACTTTTAGTGGGTATCAGAAGTTAAAAAAACAGATAGCTCAGTGTGTCATTGAAAACAAAGTCATTACATTATTACTACCTGCCTTTCCATGTAAAACGAATAACCTAGATAAGGTATTAGGTTATAAGCCTGATTTGGGTGAATATCGAGTTTTACAAAAATTTGTTAATGCCATTCGTGATATTCAATCTGTCTATTCTCCAGGAGTGATGTTTTACATTTTTTCTGATTATCATACATTTTCTGATTATATTAATGTCGATTTAGAACATCATTACACTTATTCTGATGAATTACGGAATATGGTGGAAAATATGAACGCCAGTGATTGTCTAAAAATTATAAACTTTGAGCACTTCTCTGCGTTTGATGACTTAAATGAATATCAATATTTCAATGGATTAAAGCAGCGCTTTGGTGATGCGGAATATGAGCGTGATTTTGCACGTCTTAAACAGCATGATAATGCAATGCACCATACCTATCTGGGCTTGAAAAAATTCATGCATCAGGATCAGAAATATGCGCTTGCTCCGCTGAGTTATAAGAAACGACGTGAGCGACTAGCTCTTATGGCTAAAGGAATGATGGTGCAAGGACGTGCACTCGATAATTTCCTCAATACTCATTTGAGCCACGCTATTCGTCTCAGCATTCATGAACACCCAATGCAAGGCAAAAAATATTCGCTGTTTCTTTTTGATGAGCGATCGTTTAAGACACCTTGGCATACTTGTGTCTTATTTGATGCTTGCCACGGAGAATTTATTATTGATACGCAGGCCAATCACAAACAACGTGAAGGCGTGATTATTCCCGTAATGCATCAAGGAACGCTGTGGTGTTTACTGCGTTTCAATATCGAAGATGCTAACGAGGCACAATTGATGCGTGAGGTAAAAGCCACTCTACAAGCAGAGCAGTTTGGCCTGACGTTAGAGTCACACCATGGATGCTCACTGACCGCGCTACCGCAGGCTCAAGTGAGCCAATTAGTAAAAGCGTTCTCTGCTGTCTGTTTAAAAGGCTTTAACCCGTTGCCTCAAGCTTCATTTTGGTCTTCGTGGTTTGCCGGAAATCATGCTCTGCTTCCGGAAGAATATGTTCGGAGTAGTACATTAGCAGAGCCCAGTTGGTACGGGCTCAAAACACCGTCAACGAGCATAGCGCGTCGCTATTCTTATACTGACATGACTCCTGATGAATGGGCGATTTACTGTTCATCTTCTCCGCTGAAGGTTAACTTACTGGATGCCTCACTGGCTGCGTTGTGTCTTAATGGTCAAGCAAGTGGTTGGCTGAAAAATACCATTGTGCAGTACGATGATACGGCTACTTATCCTGTGATTATGTCGGGGGATTGGGGAATGAATTTACGCTGGAGCCCATCATTGGCGAAGCATATATCGTCGTCGACTGAAATTGACAATATCAATCAAGTAGCCAATGTTTTAACTCCTATTCTTGAACGTTCACAAGTACAGCATGTTTTTGATTTACAACTTGGCGATATATTACTGGTGAATAACCACACCGTACTTCGTTATGGCGTGTTATCCGAAACAGAATTAGCGGTGCGTCAGCCTTATTCGGTAAATTCCCCTTGGCAGCCTCATAACAAACAACCAAGTAGTGAGCATTTACAAGAAAGCCCTGCTTAAATAAACGACATTTTTAGGAAATAAGCATGAAGAGCCAAGTAAGCGGATTACTTGGCTTTATTTTTATGGATCATTAACTATGGGATAGATTTATTTTATCGTTGTTTCCATTCTCTTATTCGACCATACGATGAGAAGTGTTACTTTCAAATGAGAGCAAGTAAAATAATGATCACAACCGAACTGGTTACATAATGAACGAATGTGCAAATAGTGTATTTAGTACAGAATCGATAACTTCTTGCCTTTCCAAACCAGTATTGCACAATAGCGCCTCTCGCTGACTTTTACCCAGAGCGTTTTAATTCACATGCTACTTATCATCGATAACTACGATTCCTTTACCTACAACTTGTACCAATACTTCTGTGAGCTGGGAGTTCAAGTGACGGTGGTGCGTAATGATGAAATCGATATCGCTGGCATTGAAGCGCTCAGCCCAACGCATCTGGTTATTTCCCCTGGGCCTTGCACGCCGAATGAGGCGGGAATTTCACTGGCCGCGATTGAACATTTTGCGGGTAAACTACCTATCTTAGGAGTCTGCCTTGGGCATCAAGCCATTGCGCAAGTGTTTGGCGGGCAAGTGGTGCGAGCCAAAAAGGTGATGCATGGTAAAACCTCACTGATCCAACACACCAACCGTGGCCTCTTTCTAGGGCTCAATAACCCGTTAACCGTTACTCGCTACCATTCGTTGGTGGTCAAAGCCGATTCTCTTGCGGACTGTTTTGAGCTCACTGCTTGGACTCAACAGGCCGATGGTTCGATGGACGAAATCATGGGTTACCAACATAAAACACTGCCAATTGATGCCGTGCAGTTTCATCCTGAATCAATTAAAACAGAACAGGGCCATCAACTGCTCGCAAATTTTTTGCGCCGTTGAATCATTCTCAACCGGACTGCGATCACCTTTCTTAACATTTCCTTCATCATTTCTGCTGTTTTTTATCTTTGAAATATTATGCACCATACATCCTGTTGGAATGAGGGATAGCTTGTCGCCTCAAGGCCTTGTTGTGCTTATTCATATTATTTATAAAAAAGTGCTTCATAAAAGAGGTGACTTAATGCATAAATAATCATAAGTAGTGACGATTGTCGGTGGTTCTGCCGATCTAAAAGAATAAATCACTATTGAAATGGTTAATAATTTGTAAATACAATGCTGCATTAGCTAAAAAGCAAAACAATATCTTCCACTCAAGCGTTTAATAGGAAGATCGCAATCTGCTTGGCATGCGGTATCAAGAGGGAATGTGTAATGACAGTGGAAAATAGTGTAGATCGCAGTCTGTTTGATGAGGTGATGGTCCCTTGTTATAACCCGATGGAAATGATTCCAGTTAAAGGGCAGGGCTCTCGAGTGTGGGATCAACAAGGTCATGAATACATCGACTTTGCTGGCGGTATTGCAGTGAGTTGTTTGGGCCATTGCCATCCGGCGATGGTTGATGCGATCACCAAGCAAGCCAATAAGTTGTGGCATCTCAGTAACGTGATGACTAATGAGCCTGCTTTGCGCTTGGCGAAAAAATTAACGCAAGTCAGTTTTGCTGAAAAGGTGTTTTTTGCTAACTCCGGCGCGGAAGCTAATGAAGCGGCGCTCAAACTGGCGCGTCGCTGGGCCGCTGATGTCCATGGTGAACAAAAGTCAGAAATCATCGCCTTTAACCAAGGCTTCCACGGCCGCACTTTCTTTACAGTGACGGTCGGGGGGCAAGCGACTTATTCCGATGGATTTGGTCCTAAACCTGCGGATGTTACCCACCTACCGTATAACGATATTGAAGCGTTGCAAGCGCACATCTCTGATCGCACTTGTGCGGTAATGATGGAACCCTTGCAAGGCGAGGGTGGCATTGTGTCGCCTTCGGCTGAGTTTGTCCAAGCCGTGCGTGAATTGTGTAATAAGCACAACGCCCTGTTGATCTTTGATGAAGTGCAAACCGGTAATGGCCGCACTGGTGAGTTCTATGCTTATCAAGGATTGGGCGTCACGCCGGATATTTTAAGTACCGCGAAATCACTCGGTGGCGGCTTCCCTATTGGCGCTATGCTCACCACAAACGAATTAGCCGCGCATTTTAAAGTGGGCACTCATGGTTCGACTTATGGTGGCAACCCACTGGCTTGCGCGGTAGCGGAAGCGGTGGTGAATGTGGTTAGCCAGCCAGAAACCTTGGCTGGTGTGAAAGAGCGTGAAGCGCTCTTTCGTGAAGGATTGGCTAACATTAATGAGAAGTACCACATTTTTAGTGAAATCCGTGGTAAAGGTCTACTGCTTGGCGCGGCATTAAATGAGCAGTGGCAAGGTCGCGCTCGCGATATCCTACAAGCCGCGGGCAAGCAAGGTTTACTGGTGTTGGTTGCGGGTATGAACGTGGTTCGTATGACGCCTTCATTGGTGATCACCAAACAAGAAATAGAAGAAGGCTTAGCAAGATTAGATAAAGCTATTGCATCACTCATGTAGTGAAAAAGCCTAGCAGCCCAAGGTAGGATGCCTTGGGCCACTTCAAGCATCTGGAGGGAAGTATTGATGCTAGTTGTTCGCCCTATCGCAATGTCGGACTACGATGCGCTACACACATGCGCTATTGAATCCGGTCACGGGTTTACATCACTACCCGTGAATGAAAAGCTCTTAACCAACCGTATTACTCATTCTGAATACAGCTTCGCTAAACCCGACGTCTCAGAGCCAGGAGATGAAGGTTACCTGATGGTCGGTTTTGATTCTGAAACCGGTGAGGTCGCAGGGACGACTGGCGTTGAAGCATCGATTGGCCATGACGTGCCGTTCTATTCTTATCACATCAGCACGATAGTGCATTCGTCGCCTAAGCTGAAGGTTAACAATACCGTCAAGTTGCTTACTTTTGGCAATAACTACACTGGATGCAGCGAAATTTGTACGCTTTTTTTACGCCCAGATTTTCGTCAAGGGTTGAATGGGCGTTTGATGTCGAAATGCCGTTTTCTGATGATGGCGGAACACCCACATCGTTTTTCTAAAACCATCTTTGCTGAAATGCGTGGTGTGTCTGATGCCGAAGGCAACTCGCCCTTTTGGCAATGGCTGCAAGAGCATTTTTTCTCGATTGATTTCACTATGGCTGATTATTTAACCGGCATTGGTAAAAAAGGGTTTATTGCTGATCTGATGCCCAAACTGCCGATTTACGTCAACTTATTGAGTAAAGAAGCACAGGCGGTGATTGGTCAAGTGCATGACAATACCCGTCCAGCGTTAACGCTACTCGAGCGCGAAGGATTCACCTGCCGTAACTATGTAGACATTTTTGATGCAGGTCCAACGGTTGAGTGCGATTTGCGCAATATCGAATCCGTACGTCACTCGGTGCGAGCTAAAGTGGAAGTGGCCGAGCATTCAAGCTCGCAAGATTATCTTATCTGCAATAGCTCGTTTGAAAACTTTCGTGCTACTGCTGCAAAAGGTGCTTATAACCGCGAAACGGAAACGGTGATCATCTCACCTAAAGTGGCGCAAGCTCTATTGGTTGATAGTGGTGATTTTGTTCGAATTTTGGCGCAGTAAAATAGGTACATTGAAAGGTAAGGATTAACAGATGACTCAGTGGATTGCAGGTGAATGGTTAGCTGGACAAGGCGAGGCAATGCTTTCGCTTAGTCCCTATAACAATGAGACGATTTGGCAGGGCGATAGCGCCACACCCGCGCAAGTAGAAGCTGCGGTAACGGCGGCAAGAGTCGCATTTATAGAGTGGAAAAAACGTCCTTTTGTTGAGCGTGAGCAATATGTCTTAGCCTTCGCTGAAAAAGTGAAACAGCGCAGTGAAGAGCTTGCGCAGATCATCGCCAAAGAGACAGGAAAGCCACTTTGGGAAACGCGTACTGAAGCGGCAGCGGTGGCGGGTAAAATCGCTATATCCATTCGAGCTTATCATGATCGCACTGGTGAAAACACACGCGAAGCGGCGGGTAATCAACTGGTATTACGTCATCGTCCATTGGGCGTTCTTGCTGTTTTTGGTCCGTATAATTTCCCTGCCCACCTGCCGAATGGTCATATTGTGCCTGCACTTTTAGCGGGTAATACGGTTGTGTTTAAACCTTCAGAGCAGACTCCGTGGACTGGTGAGTTTGTGATGAAGTTGTGGCAAGAAGCAGGCCTACCTGCGGGTGTGCTTAACCTAGTGCAGGGCGCGAAGGAAACGGGTATTGCGCTTGCTCAGGCCAAAGGCATTGATGGCCTTCTTTTTACTGGCAGCGCCAATACCGGTCATTTACTCCATCGCCAGTTTGCTGGGCAGCCGGGGAAAATGCTGGCTTTAGAAATGGGCGGCAACAACCCAATGGTTATCTCTAAGCAGTATGGCGAGCTTGATGCGGCAGTGTATACCATTATTCAATCCGCATTTTTAAGTGCAGGCCAGCGCTGTACCTGTGCGCGGCGTCTTTATGTTCCAGAGGGAAATGAAGGCGATCGATTGCTTGAAAAGCTGGTCAGTGCCACTCAAAAATTGCGTATTGATCACCCCTTTGCTGAGCCAGCACCTTTTATGGGGCCACAAATATCACAAGCGGCGGCGCAGTTCATTCTTGCTGCTCAGGACAATTTACGCGCCTTGGGTGGCGTCAGCTTGCTGGCCGCGACACCTTTGCAGGCGGCGTTTGTCACTCCGGGCATTATTGATGTCACCGCAGTTAGCCAATTGCCTGATGAAGAGTATTTCGGACCATTGTTACAAGTCGTGCGTTACCAAAGCTTAGAGCAAGCGGTACAACTGGCCAATGAAACTCGCTTTGGTTTATCGGCAGGCTTAGTGTCGACCAATGATGCCGAATGGGACTACTTTGTCGATCATATCCGCGCTGGCATTGTAAATCGTAATCGACAATTAACCGGAGCCAGTGGTGATGCACCGTTTGGTGGGCCGGGAGCGTCGGGAAATTTAAGACCAAGCGCCTATTACGCGGCTGATTACTGCGCATACCCAATGGCATCAATGGAAGGTCGTTCGACTGAACTGCCTGCCACGCTCAGCCCTGGGGTTGAGCTATAGCAGTAAACTTTATCTAAAACCCCATGCCTACTAGCATGGTTTAAACCGAGCACAGACAAGGAGGCGTTATGACGCCAACCGTTTTATTTCAATCATTATGGAATGACTACATTCAGCGCCTTTGCCCTTCTGCCGACAAAGTCCATCACTTGCTTCAAGAAGAGGAAGCGTTGATTAATGACCATATTGCGTTGCGAACCTTCAATGTTGCACCATTAGGTATTGAAACGCTGGCTAAGCCTTTTCTTGCCTTAGGCTACGTTGCCTGTGGTGATTATGTGTTTGAAAGTAAGAAGCTGGTAGCGAAGCACTATGAACACCCTGATCCGACCCAGCCTAAAGTATTCATAAGCGAGCTGAAAGTGGAAGAGTGCTCACCTGCACTCCAAGCTATTGTGGAGAAGCTGGTACATCAAGTCGATAGCAATAAATTAAACAGCAGTGACTTTTTATATGGCGGTCGCCTGTGGCAACTAAGCTACAGCGATTATTTGCAGCTTGCCAAGGAAAGTGAATACGCCGCTTGGTTGGCGGCGCATGGCTATGGCGCGAACCATTTCACTGTTAGTGTTAATCAACTGCAGGCGTTTAATGAAGTGAAAGCGGTCAATGATCACTTACGCCAAGCGGGTTTTACCATCAATGAAAATGGTGGAGAAGTGAAAGGTACACCTGATGTGCTGCTTGAGCAGTCGTCGACCATGGCCGATAAAGTATCAGTGCAATTTACGGAAGGAGTGGAGGTGATTCCCGGTGGATTCTATGAATTTGCCAAACGCTATCCAATGGCCAACGGTGAACTCTACAGCGGTTTTGTGGCGGCCTCTGCAGATAAGATATTTGAAAGTACAAATAGCTAACAATAAGGGCTGATAAAGATACAGGCCAGTGGCATTACCTCCACTGGCCTTTTTTACAACAAAAGTAGCTTAGATTTAAGGTGTGTAAACCACTTTGACTTGGTCTGTGACTTCGCTTGAGTCGATATAACCAATTGCTGCTGCATTTTGGCTCACTTCAGCGATAGCTGCGGCACTTGAAGCAACGGTTTTGGGTGGGTTAGCTTTACCAGTAAAAACCAATTTTGCCCAATAAGCTTGTAGCTGAGACTCTGATTTATTCGTGACCTTTTCATGAAACTCAATGCGTATCGGTGTGCCATCGGCGTACTCAATCACAATCGGTTCAGTGCCATTCGGGAGCTGTTTTAATTTGCCTAAAAATAGCTTTTTCACATCACTATCGCTTAGTTGGTCAACACCACTCAGGTTACTTATCACAACAGGTGCAGAGAATGCAGACAATGACAAGGTCGATAAGCTCAAGAGCATTAAGATAGTTTTAATCATTCTGCACTCCTTAAAAAACGCCATCAAGGCGAATAGAGTAAATCAAAGAGTCATCTTCTAATGCTTTGCCTGTATTGCCAAAGTTAGTACTACCGATGAGGCCTGAGGTATCACCAAAATTATCGATCATAGTGACATCTGCTTTAATGGATAAGTTAGAGAGCAAGTCATAACGGACACCAGCGGAGTATGCATTACGTTCTGCATCGAACAACCAAGCGCTTGGAATATTGGCTGTGCCAGTATTGATCAACTTACCGATGCGCTCGTCATCATCTTTGGTTCTGAGTGTAGCTACGCTAACATAAGGCACCCAAGACTGAATCCGATAACCTAAGGTTGCATACGCGGAGTCGACATCTGAATATTGCCCTTCGACTTCGGTACGAGTTAGCTCTGTGACAAAGAGCAGTGAGCCATTGTCATAGCTTAAGCCTGTACCATAGAATTTAGCGATAGTATCTGGAGCGACAACTTGTTTAAATACGCTGTGTCCTGACGTGATTTTTGTTGTGCCGTAGACGGCTCGCAGGGTTAGATAATCGTAATTCCACCCTAGACTGGCGCCATACATATAGTTGTATTCTGTATTATTGTCAGACGTTTTACTTTGACCAGCAAAGGCTTGTAAGTAGAGAGTTGACTCATCCATTTCCACGTCATAGGCGATATCACCGCCTAAGTAAGAGTTGAATGGCACATTGCCATAAACTTCAACCGGCGGGCGAGACCAGGGCTGAGCAAAGCCTACATCAATATAATCAGAGTACATATAGAGGGGTACACGCAACTTACCCGCTCTGACGGTCACGTAGTTATCAAATGTGTGTTTGAGATAAGCCCATTCTATGTCGGGTGAGAAGTCATCACTGCCACGTGCGATTAACTGAGTGACGAAACTGGTTTTATCCGCCAAACTAAACTCGGCTTGAAGCCCAACTAAACTCAGTTCATCAAAGCTATAACTGTCTCTGGAACTTGCATAGCCTAGCTTGTTGTTCGAACGAGTCACTCCCACACTAAAGAACCCATTGAATTTGATACTGTCTTGCCAGCTACTGCTTGATGAGCTTTTCAGTATCGCCAATTCATTTTCTAGCTGCGAAACTCGTGCTTCAACCGATTCATCGGCGATACTAAGCCCGGGTAATAGCATTAGGGCAGGGTAAAGGCTGTATTTTGCTTTTATCATGGTTACTCCTATGTATCGAAAATGGCATCATGCCGTTCACTTTCACATACTGCAGAGAGTGAGTTTTACTGAGAATTTAAACTTTATATTGTCGAATAACATCGCTGAGGTTTTGTGTGACGCTTTGGATGTCCGTACTGATCTCATCCAGTGCTCGAGAGCCGTCAGACACTGAGCGGGAGATTTCATCCATATCTTGTATGTTGTCGAAAATGATTTTTGAAGTGCGGTTTTGTTCTTCTGTTGCGGCGGCAATTTGTTGGTTGAGCTGAACAATACTTTTAACTTTCTCCGTGATATTGACCAAAGCCACGCCAGATTGCTCAGACTCAGATACTGTATTGGAGGCACTTTGTTGTCCTTTAGTCATGGCATCCACAACTAATGATGAGCCCTTTTGTATTTTTTCAAGAACTTGTTGAATTTCTTCAGTAGAGGATTGAGTGCGAGAGGCTAAAGTTCGAACTTCATCGGCAACCACGGCGAACCCTCGCCCTTGTTCACCAGCTCGAGCTGCTTCTATCGCGGCATTTAAGGCAAGTAAATTCGTTTGCTCGGCAATGCTGCGGATGGTGTTTAAGATCACTCCCGCATTATTGGTATAAGATTCGAGCTCATTTACCACTTGAGCGGCTTGGTTGACGTCTTTGGCTAAGTGTTCAATCGAGACAATCGTGCTTTCGACAACCGTGCTGCCAGTTTGCGCTGTATCATTTGCTGAAGTGGCTTCTGAAGAAGCGAATGCTGCATTTTCAGCAATAGAGGTCACGCTATCGGAAAGAGAGTTCACCGCAGAAGAGACCGATTGCATGATGTTTTCTTGAGAGCGAACTTGTTGTGACGTGTTGGAACTGGTACTAGAAAGCCGTGATGAAACACTTTCTAAAGTGGCAATGGTTTCACGAGTTGAATTTAAACTTTTATGTATTTTAGAAATGAATTGGTTAAACCAATATACTAAATCGGCTACTTCATCACGGCCATTATAATTAATGCGAACCGTGAGGTCGCCTTCCCCTTCGGCTATTTCTCTTAGCGATCCGGTGACTTGTTCAATTGAGCTAACTACGCTTTTTATTACGACCAATGCCACGATAATTAAGACGAGAATAGTTACCGCCCCTAAACCTATGCCGACGTGAATGGAACGTTGAGCCGATGAAATCGTCTCCTCTACGGTTTGATTGAAATCGACATTACTGGCTTCAACTAACGCTTTTAATTCACTATTTAATTGCTCTAAAAATTCGTTCGACTGTTTTGCTCTGGCAGGTAAAGTCGCAAAATTTGTGCTGCCATCAATAAGTGAGGCTGCAATATCAAACGCAATTTCTTGATAGCTATTGAGTAATCTCTTTAGGTTCTCAACGAGAGCCGCATGTTGAGGTGACACCCTTTTTAAATTATTGAGCTCCTCATTGATTGAGTTTAGGTAGTTTTTAGCGCTATCCATCAGTTCATCATCACCAGTGCTAACCGCAGTTTGCAGTGCTTGGTCTAGATTTTTTATAGTATTGCGAGCATTAGTTACTGAGCTTAATGCGGGGAAATATTCATCGCGTATCTGCTCAATACTGAGTTGAGTCTGGGTTTGAACTTGGTATTGTTGAAATAAAAATACGGCAAACCCGACAATGGCAATAATAGATAGAATTCCTACCTTATGCTTTATTTTTAATTTATGAGCAATATCCATATTTCCCACCATTCACATCGAGATTATTACGTACTATGTCAATACGTTAGGTATTTTTATCTGTGAAATTAGTATAGTTCAGATTTTTTAAGTGATGAACGGATGAGAGATAATTTAAGCGAATGGAAATAATTCAAAGAGTTGGCGAAATAAAAAAAAGAGCCAGTAAAACTGGCTCTTTAATCAAGGTGTTTGCGTTTGAGAATTAACGAGTTCCGTACACCACGATAGTTTTACCGTGGGCAGAAATTAAATTCTGCTCTTCGAGCATCTTCAAAATACGTCCTACAGTTTCACGAGAACAGCCTACAATTTGGCCGATCTCTTGACGGGTGATTTTGATTTGCATGCCATCTGGGTGCGTCATTGCATCAGGTTGTTTCGCTAGGTTGAGTAGCGTTTGTGCAATACGACCCGTCACGTCTAGGAAGGCTAAATCACCCACTTTTTGACTGGTGACTTGTAGACGTCGAGAAATTTGTGCAGACAGACGCATTAAGATGTCTGGGTTCACTTGGATAAGCTGACGGAATTTCTTAAATGAAATTTCCGCAACTTCACAAGGAGATTTTGCACGAACCCAAGCAGTACGCTCTTGGTCTTCTTCGAATAGACCAAGTTCACCGATAAAGTCACCTTGGTTGAGGTAAGAGAGGATCATCTCTTTACCTTCTTCGTCTTTAATCAATACCGCTACCGAGCCTTTGACGATGTAGTACAGCGTCTCTGCTTTTTCGCCCGCATGAATCAACGTGCTTTTCGATGGGTATTTATGAATATGACAGTGTGAAAGAAACCACTCTAGTGTTGGATCGGTTTGAGGTTTACCTAGAACCATAATATCTCACTTCCTCTGCAGGGTACGCTTGCCGCTTTCCATATTGTAGCTAAGCCTAAAATAAGCTTACTAGGATAAGAGCACTTTCCAAATGCTGCAAGCTAACTTGTGTTTCGGTTAAGGATAGTATCCTTTTTCAGAAACGATTTCTTGATTTTAATCGTGTCAGTGGCATGATTTTTTACGCAAAACTGTGCACATGATCACGGTATGAAAAGTAACCGTCAACTTGTCCGATCACTTAGCCAATTTTACCTGTTTCAATCAATTGCTGCAGGATCGGTCTGACGATCAATTCCATCGCAAAACTCATCTTGCCACCCGGCACCACAATGGTGTTGTGGCGCGACATAAAAGAGCCATCAATCATGGCGAGTAGATAGGGGAAATCAACATTCTTTATACCGCGCAGGCGTATCACGACGAAGCTTTCATCCAAACTAGGGATGCCCTTGGCGTTAAGTGGGTTTGAAGTATCAACCGTCGGTACCCGTTGGAAGTTGATGTGAGTTCGTGAGAATTGGGGGGTGATGTAATTGAGGTAATCATCCATCGAACGGACGATGGAATCCATCACCGCTTCACGTGAATGGCCTCGATCACGAGTATCACGCACGTACTTTTGTATCCACTCAAGGTTAACGATTGGCACCATGCCTATCAAAAAATCGACATGCTGCGCGACGTTTACATCGCCATCGACTACACCGCCATGCAGACCTTCGTAAAACATCACATCCGAGTTGTCTGGTAAATCTTGCCAAGGTGTAAAGGTGCCGGGCATTTGATTGTAGGGCACAGCTTCGTCAAAAGAGTGTAGATAGCGGCGAACTTGGCCTGTGCCTAATTTCCCATATTGGCGGAAAAATTCTTCCAATGCAGGAAAATCATTGGCTTGTGGGCCAAAGTAGCTGATGTGCTTCCCTTGTTCGCGCGCTTTACGAATTTCCACATCCATTTCTGGCCGTGTAAAGCGATGGAAGCTATCCCCTTCAACCCATGCTGGTTTAATGTTCATCATATTGAACATTTTGCGAAAGGCTTCTGAGGTCGTAGTTGTACCGGCACCGGACGAGCCGGTGACAGCGATAATTGGATGTTTTGCTGACATGACAAACCCTGTCTGTATGTAACGTACTTGTTATCGATGGCTGCAATATAGCACGAAAAGAGTAGATTGTTTTGAGCTGAAATTATTTACGCAATTGAATATCCACACTTTCATGCAACTCAGAATAGACGATGATCGCCTCCCCTGTTGCGAGCTGTTTCTTTATTTGCTCGATTTTTTGCTGCAATGGTACTTCCTGCTCTCCGTAATCAGTACCTTCGCGTAATACAAACGTTTCAATCAAATTATCCAGTGTTTCAGGCGCAATGTGCTGCCAAGGAATAAGCATGACGACCTCTTAAACTGTCATGGAGAAAAGGGTATCGATTTAAAGCGATATGTGATTAATCATGCGTTGCATTGATGGTCAATAGGGTTGCCGTGACGCAGGTTTTCGTAATAGGTTGGAAGTGCTTCTTCGAGCCAAAATTTAGGCTTAAGCGCGCTACCGCTGAGAAAACCGACATGGCCACCTTGGGTAAATAAGCGGTAATGGATGTTCTCTGGTAAGGAAAATTTGGGGATCACGGCATCTGTCATAAAGGGATCATCTTGCGCTTGAATGATTTGTAGCGGCACGCGAATTTGTGTCAGCTTTGAAAGGCCTGAGCACTGCTGGTAGTAATCCTGCGCATCTTGAAAACCATGCAAAGGCGCGGTGATGAGATTGTCAAATTCGTAAAGTTTTTTGATGTGTTTAATTTGATGGTTAGAAATACCTAACTCATTATGTAAAAGATGCTGTTTCTTTAGTGCATTTTTTTTCAATGATGTCAGTAAGTAAGCGCGATAAACCTTTGAAAATCCCTGTTCAATACGTGTGGAACACGCTGCCAGATCGAGCGGAGCGGAGACAACGGTTGCCGCGCTAACGATCGGGTCGTGATTATATTGCGCTAAGTAATTAACCAACATATTGCCGCCAAGAGAAATACCCACCGCCACGACAGGTCGATTCGGGCATTGTTTGCGTATGTATTCGAGCACAAAGCGTGCATCTTCAACTTCACCAGAATGGTAAGCACGTGCCAGATGGTTCGGTTTGCCGCTACAGCCGCGAAAATGCATCATGACCGATAACCACCCCTGCTGTGCGAAGGCGTACATTAAGCCATTGGCATAAGGGCTATGAAAACTGCCTTCTAAGCCATGAAACAAGATAAATAGGGGTTTATTTTGTACTCGCTCTGAGCGCCAATCATCACTCCAAGCAAGGTCTAAAAAATCACCATCAGGTGTAAACAGCGTTTGCCACAGCGGCTCAAAACGTGCGCGTTTGCGCAACAAACGAGGAAGCAGAGTCTGAAGGTGTGGATTTGTTAGTCCAGTAGCAGCGATAAATGGAGTCATAACCATAGCGTATTATTTTTATGAATTGCGACCAGTATACACCGAGCGAGCAATTGATGTAGTTACGGTTTTTGAGAATGAGGCGCCGGGGTTTTAAAAGCGAGATGCAAATGCTCACAGCCAAGCTGGCGACAGTAACGCAGCGTTAATTGTTCACCATGGTTATTCTGCAATGCCAATGCGTTGATACATTCCACGAGGTCAGCTTGCTGCTGCTTTTCAAGCTGCAGCTCAAATTGCAGCGCCTCGCGGTACAGCGTATCTGGCACCATGCTTTTCAAACGTCGTCTTAACTCTCGGTAACTGTGCAGCAGCGCTTCTGAACGGCCGATACATTGAGTGACATTTTGCCAGTCAGCATCGGCAACCGTCACTTGTTGCTCATCAAGCCATTTGAGTAGCAGCAATAAGTTGACGTTGCCGTGGAAGTTATTTTGTAAACTTAAGCACGCCTCTTTCACTTCTCGCACGCTGTAGTATTGCAAACTGAATTGCCATAAGCGTTCTAAGGTCAGAGATAATCGTACGTGCTCTTGGCTCATCTTAGCGACTGAATTCCTGCTCTAGTTGTTCGAGTGTCTCTTGTTCCGACATCCATTCCATTTCGATCGCTTCAAGTGCCGATTTACTGCGAGCTTGAAGCGCAATCACTTCGGTAAGTTTAGCTTTGTTTTCGGCTTCATACAGCGAAGTATCAGACAATTGCTCTTCAGTTTGCGCCAGTGCCGCGTTCAATGTGTCCATCTTCGCTTCGAGTTGTGTCAGTTTTTTGCGAATTGGTGCGGTTTGGATGCGAAATTCCGCTTCTCGGCGCTTTTGATCTTTTTTGGCTGCGGCACTGTTGCTGCTGTCTTTGGCAGGTTGCTGAGATTGAACTTCTCTACGTTCCGCTTTTTGTTGTTCTGTCAGCCACTTGTAGTAGTCGGTCAAATCCCCATCGAAAGGCGCGACTTGACGATCGTGCACCAAGTACAAGTCATCGGTGGTTGCGCGCAGTAGATAGCGATCATGGCTGACGATGACCATCGCACCTTCAAAGGTTTGCAGGGCAAACGTTAGGGCTTGACGCATATCCAAGTCTAAGTGGTTGGTGGGTTCATCAAGCAGCAGCAAGTTCGGTTTCTGCCACACAATTAGCGCAAGCACTAAGCGAGCCTTTTCACCCCCGGAAAACGGAGCGATTTTCTCTAGCGCTTTGTCGCCTTGGAAACCAAAACTACCCAGATAATTACGCAGCTCAAGTTCGTTTTTATCTGGGGCGATTTGCATCATGTGCTGCAGAGGGGTCTCTTCTGGATGCAGTGTTTCTAACTGATGCTGGGCAAAGTAACCAATTTTTACACCTTGCGAATAAGTGAGATCGCCGCCTTGTGGTTTTAACTCACCGGAGAGCAATTTAATTAATGTTGATTTACCCGCACCGTTACGCCCGAGTAATCCAATACGGCTTCCCGGTACAAGGTTGAGGCGAATTTTTTCTAAAATTAAACGTTCACCATACCCGGCGTAGACTTCGTCCATCATCATGATTGGGTTAGGCAGTGCTGAAGGCTCTCGAAATTCGAAATTAAATGGGTTATCAAATTGAGCTGGCAGCACTTTTTCCATTCGTTCCAACGCTTTGATACGACTTTGTGCTTGGCGAGCTTTGGAGGCCTTGTAGCGGAAACGGTCGATGTAGCTTTGCATGTGCACCATCTGCTTTTGCTGCTTCTGGTACATGGCTTGCTGCAAGATCAGTTTTTGCGCCCGTTGATTTTCAAACGATGAGTAGTTTCCGGTGTATTCATTCATGGTTTGATTTTCGATATGGATGATGCGTCCGACGATCGGATCAAGAAAATCGCGGTCATGGGAAATTAAGATCAAGGTGCCGGGATAGTTTTGTAACCAACGTTCAAGCCACATGACGGCGTCCAAATCCAAGTGGTTGGTCGGTTCATCAAGCAGCAGTAAATCCGAGCGGCACAACAGCGCTTGCGCTAAGTTTAAGCGCATCCGCCAACCACCCGAAAATTGCGTTAAACTCCATCCCATCTGTTCTTGGCTAAACCCCAAACCATCAAGCAGTTCAGAAGCACGGGCGCGAATACTGTATCCGCCGATGGTTTCAATTTTTCCATGCAGCTCTGCAACCAAGGTTCCTTGGTCAGCCTCTTCAGCAACGCTGAGGCGTCGTTCTAATTCACGATATTCACGATCGCCATCGATGACATATTCAATCGCATCGCGATCAAGAGCAGGAGTTTCTTGGGCAACCCAAGCCAGTTCCCAGTGAGCTGGTTTACTGAAGGAGCCAGCGTCAATAGATAGCTCATCTTTGAGTAGGGCAAAGAGCGTTGATTTGCCACAGCCATTTTTGCCTACTAGGCCAACTTTATCGCCCGGCTGGATAGTTGCAGAGGCCTTTTCAAGGAGCGGTTTACCGCCGCGCAGTAATTGAATATCAGAGAAGGTAATCATAAAAATCTATTTTTCATATCGAGACGTTATCGCGTGGAATAGTAGGGGCAATAAGGATAAATGTCGATCATTATGCAAATTGCGTTATTATGCTTAATAACATATTGATAACTATTGGGAGCGCAGACAAAAATGTCCACCACCGTCATGCCTGACCAAATTACACCTAAAATATTGGTGATTTATGCGCATCCTGAGCCATTAAACTCCATCGCCAATCAAACCATGCTGCTCAATATTGCGTCACTTTCCCACGTCACAGTGCATGACTTGTATGCAACCTATCCCGATTTTTTTATCGATGTGCACGCAGAGCAGCAAAAACTACTTGAGCATGATGTGATTGTGTTTCAACACCCTCTTTATATGTATTCCTGCCCTGCGCTGCTCAAAGAGTGGTTTGATCGCGTGCTTGCCAAAGGGTTTGCCTTCGGCGGACAGACGGCGTTGCATGGTAAATACTGGCGTAGCGTCATCACCACGGGCGGAAAAAAAGAAGCGTTTGATGAGCGGGGCTACAACAAATACCCACTGGATCAAATTCTCCAACCATTTGAATTAACCGCGGCTCTGTGTTGTATGAACTGGATGGAACCGTTAGTTCTCTACTGGTCACGTAATGTGAGTGATATGGAGCGCTATCAACACGCTGAGCATTATCGACACTGGTTGCAACACCCACTGGCCACACCCACACAAGGAGAGCTTGATGGCGTTAAGCGGTGATTTTTTACAAAGCAGCGTGGTGTTTTTAACCGCGGCTGTGGTAGCCGTACCGATTGCTCAGCGTGCAGGGCTGGGTTCGGTGCTCGGCTATTTGTTAGCTGGTGTAGCCATAGGCCCTTGGGGGCTCGGTTTAATCAGTGATGTGCAAGCCATATTGCACTTTGCTGAATTTGGCGTGGTGCTGCTGTTGTTTCTGATTGGGCTGGAATTAAACCCCAAAAAATTGTGGCAGATGCGTGGGCCGATCCTTGGTTTGGGTGGCGCGCAGGTGGTGGTAAGTACCTTAGTCATCGCCAGTATTGCTTATCTATTAGGCGTTAACTGGCAAAGTAGTTTAGTGATTGGTATGGGCCTTGCGCTCTCTTCGACAGCAATCGCATTACGCGTAATTGAAGAACAAGGGCTAACACGCAGTGAAGCTGGCCAGTCTGGTTTTGCGGTACTGCTTTTTCAAGATATCGCTGTCATCCCGATGTTGGCCTTTTTGCCTTTACTGGCAGGCAACGCCGGTGGAAGCTGGTTAGATGTGACTTGGATGTTGGGTGGCATTACCGCTTTGCTGGTCGGGGGGCATTTCCTCTTGAGCCCGCTGTTTCGTTATATTGTGACCAGTGGTGTGCGTGAACTTTTTACCGTTGCCGCCTTATTGTTGGTGATTGGGATTGCACTGTTAATGCAGCAGCTTGGCTTGTCAATGGCGCTCGGTACTTTCCTTGCTGGCGTGTTGCTGGCAGAAAGTGAATTTCGCCATGAACTTGAGATCGCGATTGAACCGTTTAAAGGGTTATTGCTCGGGCTATTTTTTATTGCCGTTGGAATGGCGGTTAATTTGGGCTTATTGGCGCAAGCGCCGCTGCAAGTGTTGGCGGCTGTATTAGGTCTAGTGGTGCTGAAAGGAGGAATCCTTTATCTCCTCGCGCGTTTATCGGGTACGCGTTCTAAAGCACGCAGCAAAATGGCGGCGATCCTCAGCCAAGGCGGCGAGTTCGCGTTCGTGATTTTCACTGCGGCAAGCGCACAGGGTGTGCTATCACCGGATCAAGTGGCCTTTTTGCTCGTTGTGGTCAGTCTGTCGATGGTCACCACACCTTTATTACTGACGATTCAGGACAAATGGTTTGCGCGAAAATTGAACCTCAGCAGTGACGATGAGATGCATTCCGATGTCGTCAATAAACAGCCGCAAATCATCATCGCGGGTTTTGGCCGTTTTGGGCAAATTGTAGGGCGTTTGATGTACGCCAATAAGATTAAAATTACCGTATTAGAAAGCGATGCCAGTCAAATTAAATTATTGAGAGAGTACGGTTATAACGTTTTTTATGGTGATGCGACTCAACTTGAACTGTTGCGCGCCGCGGGTGCAGAAGAAGCTGAGGCGATTGTCATCTGTACCGATGCGCCCGATGAAGTGATGAAAATTGTCGAGCTTTGTCAGCACCATTTCCCGCAGTTAAAGATCTTAGCTCGCGCTCGTAGCCGGGTAGAGGCGTATCAGTTACTCAGCCATGGGGTCGATAAATACTCGCGGGAAACTTTCTTAGGCGCTTTGGACCTCGGCCGACAAGTACTGGTCGAATTGGGCATGCACCCTTACCAAGCCAAGCGCGCCGAAGCACATTTTAGAAAACTCGATAATGCGATGCTCAAAGAGCTGCTACCGCAACATAACCAAGACAAACAACTCGCACTGCGCGCCAAAGAGGCACGTAAAGAGCTGGAAGAAATATTTGGGCGTGAAATGGATAATGATCGCCAATCTCGTCATTATTGGGAAAAATAACGCCAATCAATATTCAGTTGTAGGATGTAACGTGAAACAGAAAAAACGCTTTATTGCCGGTGCAAAGTGCCCAAGTTGTCAGTCACAAGATACTCTGCGCTGGTGGGTTGAAAACAACATAGAGCTCGTTGAGTGTGTCGAGTGCGACTACCATGAGCAGCGAAAGCCCAAATCTGTAGAAAAAAGTGAACATGCTCGGCAAGAGATGATCGGGATTTTTAAACCAGAATAATTGAGTTTCTGGAATAGATCTTCATAATACGCCTCATACCGATCGATTTCTTAGGTTTTAAGATGACAACCTAGGAACAAACCTCCTTGGAGTTGTTATGAAAATTGAAAAGAACGTGGTTGTAAGCCTAGCCTACCAATTAGTATTGGAAGATGGTGCAGTCGTAGACCAATCAACAGTTGATGCACCACTAGATTACCTTCACGGTCACAACAATCTAATCACTGGCCTTGAAAATGAGTTAGAAGGAAAAGTTGTGGGCGATAAGTTCACAGCAACTATCGCTCCTGAAGAAGCGTACGGTGAATACAACGATGAGCTTGTACAACGTGTACCTGCTGAAGTTTTCCAAGGCGTTGATGAAATTGAAGTGGGTATGCGTTTTCTAGCGGATACTGACCAAGGCCAAATTCCAGTTGAAATCACGGAAGTGGATGGTGACGAAGTGGTCGTTGATGGTAACCACATGTTGGCTGGCCAAACATTAACGTTTGATGTAGAAGTCGTTGCGATTCGCGCTGCAACTGAAGAAGAGATCCAACATGGTCACATTCACCAAGCTGGTGGCTGTGGACATGGCCACGACCATGACCATGATCATGAAGGTGGTTGCTGTGGTGGTGAAGGCCATGACCATGGTGAGAAAAAAGAAGGTTGTTGCGGTGGCGGCAGCTGCGGTTCACATTAATCATTTTTTGGTTGGTAGTGCCAAAGTAGGCAGTAATAACCGACTGATACAATGAAATGGAAAGCGTTAATCGTCATGCGATTAGCGCTTTTTTGTTGCTTGTTAATTATTACAGTACTCACTTGCCGCCTACCTGCAACTTCAAGTTATTTGGGTATAGTTAATGTGTAGAACAGAAGTGTATTGCCTCTCAATTTATTAAGTTAAGGAATTCTCATGTCACAACCTTTTGCTATAGCAATTCATGGCGGCGCCGGAACCATCATTCGTCAACAAATGAGCGAATCATTAAAGCACGATATTTTGAACACGCTAGAAAGTGCTGTCCGAGCGGGGCATCAAGTACTGGCACAAGGTGGTGATGCACTGGATGCGGTGGTTGAGGCTGTGAAAATACTTGAGGACTCTCCGTTGTTTAACGCAGGAAAAGGTTCGGTGTTAACGCATCAAGAGATGGTGGAGATGGACGCCTCTGTCATGCATGGCAAAATGATGGACGCAGGCGCGGTCGCTGGGGTTCGGCACATTAAAAATCCGGTGCAGCTCGCGCGTGATGTAATGAAGCACAGTGATCATGTGTTGTTGATTGGTGAGGGCGCAGAAGCGTTTGCTTTTACTCAAGGGCATCAATATACAGAACAAGATTACTTTTTTACTGAGCGTCGTTATGAACAGTTGCTAGCGATGAAAAGCAACAATCAATTTGCTTTGTCGGAATCAAAATTCCCAGATGACAAGAAATTTGGCACTGTTGGCGCAGTTGCATTGGATAAACAAGGCAACCTTGCGTCTGCTACTAGTACCGGTGGCATCACGAATAAAAAATTTGGTCGCGTCGGCGATTCTCCCATCATAGGTGCAGGAACGGTGGCTGAAAATGGCAATGTGGCGGTATCGACAACGGGCATGGGGGAATATTTCATTCGTAAAATGGTTGCCAGTGACGTTGCCGCTCGCATGCGTTATTTAAAAGAAGATGTTCATACCGCATGTGAAACCATTATTCAGGGTGAACTTAAAACGCTCGGTGGTGAGGGTGGATTGATCGCCATTGATGCGCAAGGCGACATTCATTTTGCAATGAACAGTTCTGGTATGTACCGTGCTTGTGTTGATCGTCAAGGAGAGCTAATCGTAAAAATATATTCGGATGAGTAACTTACGTGCCTAATAACTGAATCATTTATTAAGTTATATTTTTATGACATTTTCGTGTTTAAAAAAGGACTGCAAGGAAAAGGATTCGGTGCTAGAATCCTTTTTTAACTAGCAATCAGACTTGGAAAGATGGGAAATAACGTAGTCGTTCTAGGCACCCAATGGGGTGACGAAGGCAAAGGTAAAATCGTAGACCTTTTAACTGAAGATGCAAAATACGTGGTTCGCTACCAAGGCGGCCATAATGCAGGCCACACTTTGGTCATTGACGGTGAAAAAACCGTTCTTCATTTAATTCCATCCGGCATTCTTCGCAATAAAGTGAAATGCATCATCGGTAACGGTGTTGTTCTTTCACCTGACGCACTAATCAATGAAATGAAGCCTCTAGAAGAGCGTGGTATTCCAGTACGCGAACGTCTTTTCATTTCTGAAGCTTGCCCACTTATTCTTCCTTACCACATTGCGCTTGACCAAGCTCGTGAAACGGCTCGTGGTAAAAAAGCAATTGGTACGACAGGTCGTGGTATCGGTCCTGCTTATGAAGACAAAGTGGCTCGTCGTGGTTTACGCGTTGGTGACTTGTTCGATATGGCTTCATTTGCAGAAAAGCTAAAAGAAGTGATGGAGTTCCATAACTTCCAACTTGAGCATTTCTACAAAGCTGAACCCGTAAGCTACGAATCCGTACTTGAGCAAGCACAAGGCTATGCTGATTTGCTGACTTCGATGGTGATCGACGTGACCGATGAGCTTGATGCAGCGCGTAAGCGTGGCGACAAAATCATGTTCGAAGGTGCGCAAGGTACTATGCTTGATATCGACCACGGTACATACCCATACGTAACGTCTTCTAACACGACTGCTGGTGGTGTTGCTGCAGGTTCTGGTTTCGGCCCTCGTCATCTAGGTTATATTCTAGGTATCGCGAAAGCTTACTGTACTCGCGTTGGTGCAGGTCCATTCCCAACCGAATTGGATGATGAAATCGGTAATCACCTAGGCACGAAAGGCCATGAGTTTGGTGCTACAACAGGCCGTAAGCGCCGTTGTGGTTGGTTTGATGCGGTAGCGATGCGTCGCGCCATTCAAATTAACTCAGTCACAGGCTTCTGCTTGACTAAACTTGACGTACTTGATGGTCTAGAAGAGCTAAAAATCTGTACGGGTTACCAAATGCCAGATGGCTCAATTGCTCAAGTATCACCAATGGCAGCTGACGCTTTTGAAGCGGTAACACCTATTTACGAAACTATGCCTGGTTGGTCTGAAAATACTTTCGGTGCTAAATCAATTGATGCCCTGCCACAAGCGGCGCTTGATTACATCAAACGTATTGAAGAGTTGACTGGTGTACCTGTTGACATCGTTTCTACAGGTCCAGATCGTAACGAAACCATTATCAAGGTTCACCCATTTTCAGTTTAATGGTTGATTGATAAACGTTTTTAAAACCGGCTTTCAGAGCCGGTTTTTTTATACCTGTATTGATGATATTTTGTCCTTGGTGTGGCAATAAATGGCCGAATAACGGCAAATTTTGTCTAAAGAGTTTGCCGCACTGGTCGATAAAGTTATCAAGCCCAGCCCTAGATGAAACTGAGGCTATAATTTTAAGGCTATCGATAGACATAAAGAGTGCAGGTATGAAGCTACGAACGGTAGCAGCTTCATTGTTTTTAGCGCTGACCTCATCCTTGAGTCATGCCAACGTGGCGGAAGTGGGTGAGCCAGTCCCTATTTACACCGAAGCTGAACTAATCAAGTTAATTGAGCAAAATAAACATTTAGAGCAAGTCAAGGCCGACAACTGCCAATTGGTAGAAGATATTGTTGCGCGTGCTACTCGCATCAGCCTGCCTTCCTACGAGTTTTTGTATGGAGATATGCTAGCGTGGGGGGTCTGTATAGATCAAGATGTCGAACTTGGCTTGTACTATATGGAAAATGCAGCTCATCAAGGTTTACCCGCTGCGTTAGAGCAGCTTGGGCGTTATTATTCGCGTGGTACTTTAGTACAGCAGGATAAAGAGCGAGCTATTCCCTATCTGCGTGAAGCCGCTGCGATGGGCAATATTAATGCTCGTATCCATCTAGCTGAGCTTTTGCTGCGTGATTATGGTAGCCCGCTTGATTATGAAGATGCTTATCGCTGGCTCTATAATTCGGTGACTATCGATCAAAGAATACATTCTCGGATCTCTATGCTCCGGCAGGGGTTAGAGCAGCGAATGCCACAAAATGTGGTTGCGCGAGCCAAGCGCAGAGATACGTTTTGGTAGCCTTCATTATTGCTTTTTTTATTTCGCCCACACGGTTGGGCGAAGTCATTTCTACGCTTTTCCTCTAACGCATTAGCCTATAATAATCAATACGCTGCTGTAGCTTCTGCCGTGAGTCAGTTATACTCTGGCTATCTCTCCTTGCTTTAGCAGGTCTGCCTATGTCTGAAATTATCAATAACGATCCTTTTGCGGATCGAGAATCTAGCAATTACGAAAATCCAATTCCAAGCCGAGAATTCATCCTCGAATTTCTAACCGAAGCCAATGTACCGATGAATCGTAATGATCTTTTTGAGGCATTGGGTTTGTCTGGTGAAGAGCAATACGAAGGGCTACGCCGTCGTTTGCGTGCGATGGAGCGAGATGGCCAATTGGTATTTACTCGTCGCCAATGCTATGCATTGCCAGAAAAACTGGAAATGATCAAAGGTCACGTAATCGGACATAAAGATGGTCATGGGTGGGTTCGTCCTGATGGCAGCGTTGGCAAAGATAACGATGTTTTGCTACCTCATCACCAAATGCGTACCATTATTCATGGCGACTACGTGCTGGTACAACCGACAGGCACGGATAAAAGAGGCCGTAAAGAAGGACGTTTGGTCCGAGTTTTGGAAGAACGTAAAACCCAACTTGTTGGGCGTTTCTTCCTCGAAAATGGCTACTCTTATGTCGTGCCCGATGATTCACGCATCACTCAAGACATCTTGATCCCTAATGAGCACAAAGGCGGAGCTCGCATGGGGAACGTGGTGGTGATTGAAATTACCGATCGCGGTGCCAGAGCAAGAGGAATGACAGGCAGAGTTGTTGAGGTACTTGGGGAAAATATGGCTCCCGGTATGGAGACACAAATAGCGATTCGCACTCACCAGATCCCTCATGAGTGGCCGCAAGAAGTATTAAAGCAAGTCGAAAACCTGAGAGAAGAAGTTCCAGAAGAGGCGAAGCAAGGGCGCGTGGATTTGCGTCAATTACCTTTAGTGACTATTGATGGTGAAGACGCGCGTGACTTTGATGACGCGGTTTATTGCGAAGCCAAAAAAGGTGGTGGCTGGCGTCTCTGGGTTGCGATTGCTGACGTAAGTTATTATGTACGCCCCGATACGGCTCTTGATAAAGAAGCGATCAACCGTGGTAACTCAGTTTACTTCCCATCGCAAGTCGTCCCTATGCTACCGGAAGTACTGTCGAACGGTCTTTGTTCACTTAATCCACAAGTCGACCGTCTATGCATGGTGTGCGAGATGACAGTCTCTGCAACGGGCAAAATTTCGGGTTACAAACATTACGAAGCCGTGATGAACTCTCATGCCCGTTTAACTTACAACAAAGTACACGCCATTCTTGAAGGGGATGAAGAGCTACGCGAACGTTATCAAGCCGTGGTTCCTCATCTTGAAGAACTCTATTCGATGTATAAGGTGCTAAAAGCAGCGCGTGATGAGCGTGGCGGTATCGAATTTGAAACGATTGAAACTAAGTTTATTTTTAATGCTGAGCGTAAAATCGACAGCATTGAACCTGTTGTCCGTAATGATGCGCACAAAATAATCGAAGAGTGCATGATCCTCGCTAATATTGCTTCAGCATCGCTGGTGGAAAAAGCGAAAGAGCCCGCTCTGTACCGTATCCATGAATCACCGGGAGAAGAGCGTTTGACCGGCTTTAGGGATTTCTTAGGCGAGCTTGGCTTGAACTTAGCGGGTGGGCTAGAGCCTTCGCCAACCGATTACGCTAACTTAATGAAACAGATTGGTGAGCGCCAAGACAAAGAGTTGATCCAAACCATGCTACTGCGTTCCATGAAGCAGGCTGTGTATAACGCGGATAACTGTGGTCACTTTGGTTTAGCGCTCAAACGCTATGCGCACTTTACTTCACCTATTCGTCGCTACCCTGATCTCCTATTGCACCGCGCAATTAAATATTTGATTGCCAAAGAATCGGGTAATCACACCGACCGTTGGACAACCACAGGTGGTTATCACTACTCTTTTGATGACATGGACTTCTATGGTCAGCAATGTTCAATGACAGAACGCCGTGCTGATGATGCGACGCGCGAAGTATCTGATTGGCTCAAGTGTGAATACATGCAAGATCATGTAGGCGAAGAGCTTGATGGAGTCATAGCCAACGTGACTGGTTTCGGTTTCTTCGTTCGTTTAACTGAGTTGCACATTGATGGATTGGTCCATATTTCAACGCTAGCGAATGACTACTATCAATTTGATCCCGTGGGACAACGATTGATCGGCGAAAGTTTTGGCAACATCTATCGCTTAGGTGACGCCGTTAAAGTCAAAGTGTTATCCGTCAACTTGGATGATCGTCAAATTGACTTTGAAATCGTGGGCACTAGCCGTAAGCTGCGCGGAGAAGGCAAGACAGCGAAGAAACGTGCAACGGATGCACGAGAGAAAGCACGTGGCAAGAAGGTGACGTCAAGTAAAGGAAAGGCAACTCCTTTAGTTGAAGCGACTAAACGCCCAGATGAAAAAAGTAGTGAAGGCTCAAAACCTGAACGGAAAAAAAGCAAAACAACAAAAGCACGCAAAAAGAAACCCGCGGCCAAAGCAAATAAAGCGCGTGCTAGTAAATAACGATCAATGGGTAAATCATGAGTAACGAATGTATTTATGGTATTCACGCGGTCAGCGCTGTACTTGAAAAAGATCCAGCGCGATTGATAGAAGCGTTTGTACTGAAAGGGCGACAAGATGATCGTCTGCTTCCACTGTTAAATGAACTGCAACATTGCGGTGTCTCTATTCAACAGATGGGACGTAAAACATTGGATGACAAGGCTCAAGGGGCGAATCATCAGGGCATCATTGCTCGTGTAAAACCAGCAAAACAGCTTAATGAGCATGATTTAGAAGCAATCATCGCACAGCATGAACAACCGCTATTACTTGTTTTGGATGGTGTTACCGATCCGCATAATCTCGGCGCATGCTTACGTAACGCCGATGCTGCCGGGGTCGCTGCAGTGATCGTACCGAAAGATAAGTCAGCACCAATGACGGCAACGGTCAGCAAAGTCGCTTGTGGCGCTGCTGAAACTGTGCCTTTAGTACGAGTGACGAATCTTGCACGTACCATGCGCGCCCTTCAAGAACAAGGCGTATGGTTTGTTGGCACTGCCGGTGAGGCGACGCATGACATTTACCAAGCCAAACTGACAGGGCCCCTTGCGATTGTTATGGGCGCTGAAGGGGATGGTATGCGCCGCTTAACGCGCGAAACCTGCGATGATCTGATTAAAATACCGATGGCGGGCACCGTTTCTAGCCTAAATGTATCAGTAGCGGCTGGGATCTGTCTGTTTGAAGCAGTGAGACAGCGCCAAGCTGTATAATTGTGCATCAGGGATAAAAGGATAGGGTAGTGAGTGCTCACCTCATCTTTCTATCCCTTCTATTACTTCCTCAGTGAAAGAAGAAATAGATAGTTTATAAGTTTAATTTCTACACAGCGCTTGCATGTGTAATGGTGATCTGTATAATGCACCGCACTGGTTAAATCCAGTTGTGAACCAATGAGCAGTGAGGAGTAAACTGACCTAGCTGTTAGTTTAGTAACGTATACTCAGCTTATGTTCGCAGTTAATACAATTAGCTCTGTTGCGTTTAGTAATAGATTAAAGTTAATCGAAAATTAACTGACAATGTGCCTAATTTTGGCACTACGGTTTCACATAAATCAATCGGCATTCTCTCGTTTTAACGAGTTTGAGTGGCGATATTGTTTGTGTAATTTTTAATTATTGGAGCTCTGTCTCATGCAGAACCAACGTATCCGTATCCGCCTAAAAGCGTTCGATTACAAACTAATCGATGCTTCTACAGCGGAAATCGTTGAAACAGCTAAGCGTACCGGCGCACAGGTTCGTGGTCCTATTCCACTTCCTACTCGTAAAGAGCGTTTCACTGTTCTTATCTCTCCACACGTCAACAAAGATGCTCGTGATCAGTACGAAATTCGTACTCACAAACGTCTAATCGACATCGTTGAGCCAACAGATAAAACTGTTGATGCACTGATGCGCCTAGATCTAGCTGCTGGCGTTGACGTACAAATCAGCCTAGGTTAAGGGAGATTAGAAGAATGATTGGTCTAGTCGGACGTAAAGTGGGTATGACCCGCGTATTTACTGAAGAAGGCGTTTCTATCCCAGTAACTGTTGTTGAGGTTGAAGCAAACCGTATTTCTCAAGTGAAAACTCTTGAGACTGACGGCTATGCAGCAATCCAGGTAACTACTGGTACTAAGAAAGCCAACCGTGTAACTAAACCAGAAGCTGGTCACTTTGCGAAAGCAGGTGTAGAAGCTGGTCGCGGTCTTTGGGAATTCCGTTTAGAAAACGGCGAAGAGTTTGAAGTTGGCACTGAGCTAAATGTAGAACTTTTCAACGAAGTTAAAAAAGTAGACGTTACTGGTACATCTAAAGGTAAAGGTTTCCAAGGTGCTGTTAAGCGCTGGAATTTCCGTACCCAAGATATGACTCACGGTAACTCTTTGTCTCACCGTGCACCGGGTTCAATTGGCCAATGTCAAACTCCAGGTCGCGTGTTCAAAGGCAAAAAAATGGCAGGTCACATGGGTGCTGAGCGTGTAACGACTCAAAACCTAGAGATCGTACGTGTTGACGCTGAGCGCAATCTGCTTCTTATTAAAGGTGCAGTACCAGGTGCAACTGGCGCTAACGTGATCGTCAAACCAGCTATTAAAGCATAACGTCTAGGAGTAAGTAATGGAATTGATGGTTAAAGGTGCTAACGCACTAACTGTTTCCGAAACTACTTTCGGACGTGAGTTCAACGAAGCCCTTGTACATCAAGTAGTTGTTGCGTATGCAGCAGGTGCTCGTCAAGGTACTCGTGCTCAAAAGACACGTTCAGAAGTTTCTGGCGGTGGCGCTAAGCCATGGCGTCAAAAAGGTACTGGCCGTGCACGTGCTGGTACAATTCGTAGCCCAATCTGGCGTACAGGTGGTGTTACTTTTGCTGCGAAACCACAAGATCACAGCCAAAAAGTAAACAAAAAAATGTACCGCGGTGCTATGAAGAGCATTCTTTCTGAACTAGTTCGTCAAGAGCGTTTAATCGTTGTTGATAACTTCTCAGTAGAAGCACCAAAAACTAAAGAGCTATTAGCTAAGCTTAAAGAACTTGAGCTTAACGATGTACTCATCGTTACTGGCGAAGTAGACGAGAATCTATTCTTAGCTGCTCGCAACCTATATAAAGTTGACGCACGTGACGTAGCGGGTCTTGACCCAGTTAGCCTAATTGCGTTTGACAAGGTTCTAATGACTGCAGAAGCAGTTAAGCAAGTTGAGGAGATGCTGGCATGATCAGTGAAGAGCGTCTACTAAAAGTTCTACGTGCACCGCACATCTCTGAAAAAGCAACTATGACTGCTGAGAAAGCGAACACTATCGTTTTCAAAGTAGCAAAAGATGCAACTAAGAAAGAGATCAAAGCAGCTGTAGAAAAGCTATTTGAAGTTGAAGTTAAGTCTGTAAATACTCTTATCACTAAGGGTAAGACCAAACGTCAAGGTCTACGCCAAGGTCGCCGCAGCGACGTTAAAAAAGCGTATGTGACTTTGAAAGAAGGTCAAGATCTTGACTTTGTTGGCGGCGCGGAATAACAGGAGTAGTTGAATAATGGCTATTGTTAAATGTAAGCCGACTTCCCCTGGTCGTCGTCACGTCGTTAAAGTTGTTAACGCTGACCTACACAAGGGTAAGCCATACGCACCTCTTCTAGAGAAAAACTCTAAGAATGGTGGTCGTAACAACAACGGTCGTATCACAGTACGTCATATCGGTGGTGGTCATAAGCAACACTATCGTTTGGTTGACTTCAAACGTACTAAAGATGGCATCCCAGCGAAAGTTGAGCGTCTAGAATACGATCCAAACCGTAGCGCAAATATCGCTCTAGTTCTGTACGCAGACGGCGAGCGTCGTTACATTATCGCACCTAAAGGTGTTCAAGCTGGTGATACAATCCAGTCTGGTGTTGATGCGCCAATTAAAGCAGGTAACACTCTGCCAATGCGCAACATCCCAGTGGGTTCTACTATTCACTGTGTTGAACTTAAGCCTGGTAAAGGTGCACAGCTAGCTCGTTCGGCTGGTGCATATGCTCAACTTGTCGCTCGCGACGGTACTTATGCAACTATCCGCCTACGTTCTGGTGAAATGCGCAAAGTACTTTCTGAAGGCCGTGCAACAATCGGTGAAGTTGGTAACTCTGAGCACATGCTACGTGAACTAGGTAAAGCTGGTGCTTCACGCTGGCGCGGCGTACGTCCAACTGTACGTGGTGTAGTAATGAACCCGGTTGACCACCCACACGGTGGTGGTGAAGGCCGCACATCTGGTGGTCGTCACCCAGTATCTCCTTGGGGTATGCCTACTAAGGGCTTCAAGACTCGTAGCAACAAACGCACCGACAAGTACATCGTACGTCGTCGTAATAAGTAATCTATATAAGAGGATAAGCCATGCCACGTTCTCTCAAGAAAGGTCCATTTATTGACCTACACTTGCTGAAGAAGGTAGAGAAAGCGGTGGAAAGCGGAGACAAAAAGCCTATTAAGACTTGGTCCCGTCGTTCAATGATCATTCCATCAATGATTGGTTTGACCATCGCTGTCCATAATGGTCGTCAGCACGTTCCAGTATTTGTCACTGATGAAATGATCGGTCACAAACTGGGCGAATTCGCACCAACTCGTACTTACCGTGGTCACGCTGCGGATAAGAAAGCTAAGAAGCGCTAAGGAGTAAATGATGGAAGCTATTGCTAAACATAACTTTGCTCGCATTTCTCCTCAGAAAGCTCGCTTAGTTGCAGATCTAATCCGTGGTAAATCTGTGGATCAGGCTCTTGAAATCCTAACTTTCAGCAACAAAAAAGCGGCTGTATTAGTTAAGAAAGTTCTAGAGTCAGCTATCGCTAACGCAGAACACAACGAAGGTGCAGATATCGACGATCTTAATGTCGCTAAAATCTTCGTAGATGAGGGCCCGGTCATGAAGCGTATTATGCCTCGTGCAAAAGGCCGTGCGGATCGTATCTTGAAGCGTTCAAGCCACATCACTGTTGTTGTAGCAGACCGCTAAGAGACTAGGAGAGTAAGCAATGGGTCAGAAAGTACATCCTAATGGTATTCGTCTTGGCATCGTTAAGCCTTGGAATGCTACATGGTTTGCTAACACCAAAGATTTCGCTGACAACCTAGACGGCGACTTCAAGGTACGTCAGTTCCTTACTAAGGAACTTTCAAAAGCGTCTCTATCACGCATCGTTATCGAGCGTCCTGCTAAGAGCATTCGTGTGACTATCCACACTGCTCGCCCAGGCGTTGTTATCGGTAAGAAAGGTGAAGACGTTGAGAAGCTACGCGCAGCTGTAGCTAAAATTGCAGGTGTACCAGCGCAAATTAACATCGCTGAAGTACGTAAGCCTGAGCTAGACGGCCAATTAGTGGCTGATAGCATCGCGTCTCAACTAGAGCGTCGCGTTATGTTCCGTCGTGCTATGAAGCGTGCGGTACAAAATGCTATGCGTCTAGGCGCTAAAGGTATCAAAGTGGAAGTAAGCGGTCGTCTTGGCGGCGCTGAAATTGCACGTTCTGAGTGGTACCGTGAAGGCCGTGTGCCTCTACACACTCTACGTGCTGACATTGATTACGCAACTTCTTCGGCTCACACTCAATACGGTGTGATCGGCGTTAAAGTTTGGATCTTCAAGGGTGAAATCCTTGGTGGTATGCCAGCTGCAAACGCTGTTGAGCCAAAGGCTGACAAGCCTAAGAAGCAGCGTAAAGGCCGTAAGTAAGGAGTCGACTGATGCTACAACCTAAACGCACTAAGTTCCGTAAGGTTCATACTGGTCGCAACCGCGGTCTAGCTAAAGGTACTGACGTAAGCTTCGGTACATTTGGTCTTAAAGCCGTTGGACGTGGTCGTCTAACTGCTCGTCAGATCGAAGCGGCACGTCGTGCAATGACACGTCACGTTAAGCGTCAAGGTAAAATCTGGATCCGTGTGTTCCCAGATAAGCCAATCACTGAAAAACCACTAGAAGTTCGTCAAGGTAAGGGTAAAGGTAACGTTGAGTACTGGGTAGCCCAAATCCAACCTGGTAAGGTTATGTACGAAATGGACGGTGTACCTGAAGAATTGGCACGTGAAGCGTTCCGCCTAGCGGCTCGTAAACTGCCATTCAAAACTACATTCGTAATTAAACAGGTGATGTGATGAAAGCACTAGATCTACGCGCAAAAAGCGCTGAAGAGCTTAACGCTGAGCTACTGAATTTGCTACGTGAACAGTTCAACTTGCGCATGCAAGCTGCAACTGGTCAACTACAGCAAACTCATACTTTGAAAGCTGTACGCCGTGATATCGCACGCGTTAAAACTGTTTTGACTGAGAAGGCAGGCGAATAATGAGCGACAAAATTCGTACTCAACTAGGTCGTGTTATTAGTGACAAGATGGATAAATCTATCACTGTTGCTATCGAGCGCATGGTGAAACACCCAATTTACGGTAAATTCGTAAAGCGTACGACTAAAGTACACGCACATGACGAAAACAACGAGTGTGGCCTAGGCGATACCGTTGAGATTCGTGAGTGTCGTCCTCTGTCTAAGACTAAGTCTTGGACATTGGTTAAAGTTATAGAAAAAGCGAAGATGTAATCATCGTTATTCTATGATTTTAAACGGCTCCAAAGTTTTTTTGGAGCCGTTTATTTTTTGTCTACCCAATCTTAGGAAAGGGTGGTACAATTCGCGTCCCTTTTAAAGAGGCAGCCCGACCCGAGAGGGTCTAGTTTTAATATTTAGCGGAGCACTAACAATGATCCAAATGCAAAGTACACTTGATGCAGCTGATAACTCAGGCGCGCGCAAGGTAATGTGTATTAAGGTTCTGGGTGGCTCTCACCGCCGTTATGCACATATCGGTGACATCATCAAAGTTACAGTGAAGGAAGCAATTCCTCGCGGTAAAGTTAAAAAAGGTGATGTACTGAAGGCGGTGGTAGTTCGCACCCGTAAAGGCGTACGTCGTCCAGACGGTTCTGTCATTCGCTTCGACCGTAATGCTTGCGTATTGTTGAACAATAATACAGAGCAACCTATCGGTACACGTATCTTTGGTCCAGTGACTCGTGAACTTCGCAATGCGAAATTTATGAAAATCGTGTCACTAGCACCTGAAGTTCTGTAAGGAGCGGCACACATGGCAGCTAAAATCCGTCGTAATGACGAAGTAATCGTTCTTGCTGGTAAAGATAAAGGCAAGAAAGGTAAAGTAACTAAGGTTCTCGTAACTGGTAAAGTTATCGTTGAAGGTATCAACCTTGTTAAGAAACACCAAAAGCCGGTTCCGGCTCTAGGTCAACAAGGTGGCATCGTTGAACAAGAAGCAGCTATTGATGCTTCTAACGTTGCAATCTTTAACGCAGCAACTGGTAAAGCGGACCGTATCGGTTTCCGTTTTGAAGACGGCAAAAAAGTTCGTTTCTTCAAATCTAACGGTGAAATCGTTTCTAACTAATTAGAAGTAATTTGGAGTTCTACTATGGCGAAACTGCATGATTACTACAAGTCGTCTGTAGTGACTGAACTGACCAAACAGTTCGGTTACACAAGCGTCATGCAAGTCCCTAGGATTGATAAAATCACCCTAAACATGGGCGTTGGTGAAGCTATCAACGATAAGAAACTATTAGAAAACGCAGCAGCTGATATGGCTACGATCTCTGGTCAAAAACCACTGATCACTAAAGCTCGTAAATCTGTTGCAGGTTTCAAAATTCGTGAAGGCTACCCAATTGGTTGTAAAGTAACCTTGCGTGGCGAACGTATGTGGGATTTTTTAGAGCGTTTAATCTCTATTGCACTTCCACGTGTACGTGACTTCCGTGGTGTTAGCGCTAAGTCTTTTGACGGACGCGGTAACTACAGCATGGGCGTTCGCGAGCAAATCATCTTCCCAGAAATCGACTACGATAAAGTCGATCGTGTACGCGGTCTTGATATCACTATCACGACTTCTGCTGGTACCGATGAGGAAGGCCGTGCTCTGCTGGCTGCCTTTAACTTCCCATTCCGTAAGTAAGGTGAAGGGTTACTGTTATGGCTAAACAATCAATGAAAGCACGTGAAGTAAAACGTGCAAAGCTAGTAGCTAAGTTCGCAGAAAAGCGTGCAATGCTAAAAGCTACCATCAGCGATGTAAACGCATCTGAAGAAGATCGTTGGAACGCAGTTCTTAAACTGCAAGCTCTTCCACGTGATTCAAGTGCTTCACGTCAGCGCAACCGTTGCAACCAAACTGGTCGTCCACACGGTTTCCTACGTAAGTTCGGTCTAAGCCGCATCAAAGTTCGCGAAGCTTGCATGAAAGGCGAGATTCCTGGACTTCGTAAGGCTAGCTGGTAATTGCCACTTAATCATTTGGAGTAAATCTTATGAGCATGCAAGATCCGATTTCGGATATGCTGACCCGCATTCGTAACGGTCAGGCAGCAAATAAAGTTGCTGTAAAAATGCCTTCTTCAAAGCTTAAAGTTGCAATTGCTGCACTGCTAAAAGCTGAAGGTTATATCGCAGATTTCGCTGTTGAAGGCGAAGTAAAACCTGAGCTAGAAGTTACTCTTAAGTACTTCCAAGCTAAACCAGTAATCGAGCAAATCCAACGTGTTTCACGTCCTGGTCTACGCGTTTATAAGAAAAAAGACGCGTTACCAACAGTGATGGGCGGTATGGGTGTTGCTGTGGTGTCCACTTCCAAGGGTCTGATGTCTGACCGTGCTGCTCGCAAAGCAGGTCTTGGCGGTGAAATCATTTGCTACGTAGCGTAAGGAGTAGGATATGTCTCGTGTTGCTAAAGCACCTGTCGCTATTCCAGCTGGCGTAGAGGTGAAACTAAACGGCCAAGAAATCACTGTAAAAGGTGGTAAAGGTGAGCTGACTCGCGTCCTGAATAAAGGCGTAGTTATTGCACAGGAAGAAAACAACCTTACTTTCGGTCCTCGTGAAGGTGTTGCTAACGCTTGGGCACAAGCAGGTACTGCTCGTGCACTAGTAAACAACATGGTTGTTGGTGTTACTGCAGGCTTTACTAAGAAGCTTGTTCTTAAAGGTGTTGGTTACCGTGCTGCTATTAAAGGCAACTCAGTAAGTCTTACTTTAGGCTTCTCACACCCTGTAGAGCATGAACTACCAGCGGGTATCAATGCTGAATGTCCTAGCCAAACTGAAATTGTCCTAACTGGTTGCGATAAGCAAGTAGTGGGTCAAGTTGCGGCTGACATCCGTTCTTACCGTGAGCCAGAACCTTATAAAGGTAAAGGCGTCCGTTACGCAGATGAAAATGTGCGTAGTAAAGAAGCTAAGAAGAAGTAAGGTAACACTATGGATAAGAAAGCATCTCGCATCCGTCGTGCTACACGCGCACGTCGTAAGATTGCTGAACTGGGTGCAACTCGCCTAGTAGTACACCGTACTCCTCGTCACGTGTACGCTCAGGTTATCGCATCAAACGGCTCTGAGGTTATCGCAGCAGCTTCTACTGTAGAAAAAGCGATCCGTGAGCTAGTTAAGAACACCGGTAACGTAGACGCAGCTAAAGCGGTAGGTAAAGCTATTGCAGAACGCGCTCTTGAAAAAGGCGTATCAGCTGTTGCGTTTGATCGTTCTGGTTTCCAATACCACGGTCGAGTAGCGGCGCTAGCAGAATCTGCTCGCGAAGCTGGTCTGAAATTCTAAGGTAGGGTTGGAAGATGGCTAAAGAACAACAACAAGCTAGTGATTTGCAAGAAAAATTAATCGCAGTTAACCGTGTTTCTAAAACGGTTAAAGGTGGTCGAATCATGAGCTTTACTGCACTAACTGTAGTTGGTGACGGTAATGGTCGCGTAGGTTTCGGATACGGCAAAGCTCGTGAAGTACCTGCAGCGATTCAAAAAGCAATGGAAAAAGCGCGTCGTAACATGGTTACTATCGCTCTTAACGAAGGCACTCTTCACCACGCGGTGAAAGGTCGTCACTCGGGCTCTAAAGTTTACATGCAGCCAGCTGCAGAAGGTACAGGTGTTATCGCCGGTGGTGCGATGCGTGCTGTACTAGAAGTTGCCGGTGTACATAACGTACTTGCGAAAGCGTACGGTTCTACTAACCCAATCAACGTTGTTCGTGCAACAGTTGCTGGTCTAGTAGATGTGAAGTCACCAGAAATGGTTGCAGCTAAACGTGGTCTCACTGTTGAAGCGATTTCGGAGTAAGCACCATGGCAACTATTAAAGTAACTCAAACTAAAAGCTCAATTGGTCGTCTACCAAAGCACAAAGCTACTTTGCGTGGTCTAGGCCTTCGTCGTATCAACCATACAGTAGAACTTGAAGATACACCGTGTGTACGCGGTATGATCAACAAGGTTTACTACATGGTTAAAGTTGAGGAGTAATCAGAATGCGTTTGAATACTCTATCACCGGCTGCTGGTTCTAAGCACGCTCCTAAGCGTCTAGGCCGTGGTATCGGTTCTGGCCTTGGTAAAACAGGTGGCCGCGGTCACAAAGGTCAAAAGTCACGTTCTGGCGGTACAGTTCGTCCAGGTTTTGAAGGCGGTCAAATGCCTCTAAAACAACGTCTACCTAAATTCGGTTTCACTTCTCGTAAGAGCCTAGTGTCTGCTGAAATTCGTCTAGCTGAGCTAGCGAAAGTTACGGGTGACGTGGTCGATCTAAACAGCTTGAAAGCAGCTAACCTAATCACTAAGAACATCGAAAATGTTAAAGTTGTTCTTTCTGGTGAGATTAGCAAAGCAGTGACTGTGAAAGGTCTTCGCGTGACTAAAGGCGCTAAAGCTGCAATCGAAGCTGCAGGCGGTAAAATCGAGGAATAATCTCGAGGAACGAGGTACAGATGGCTAAGAAACCAGGACAAGATTTTCGTAGTGCTCAGAGCGGCTTAAGTGAGCTAAAGTCGCGCTTATTATTCGTAATTGGTGCACTTTTAGTATTCCGAGCCGGTTCTTTTGTGCCGATTCCTGGTATTGACGCAGCTGTACTTGCCGATTTGTTCGAACAGCAAAAAGGTACCATCGTTGAAATGTTTAACATGTTCTCCGGTGGTGCTCTTTCGCGTGCATCTATCTTAGCATTGGGCATCATGCCGTATATTTCGGCGTCAATTGTTGTCCAATTGCTAACTGTAGTTCATCCAGCGTTAGCCGAACTCAAGAAAGAGGGTGAGGCAGGGCGTCGTAAGATTAGCCAATATACGCGTTATGGCACGCTTGTACTTGCAATATTCCAAGCTATTGGTATCGCAACAGGCTTACCAAACATGGTCAACAATCTGGTTGTTATCGACCAAACCATGTTTACCCTGATTGCTACCGTGAGTTTAGTAACTGGCACCATGTTCTTAATGTGGTTAGGTGAACAAATTACTGAGCGTGGAATAGGAAATGGTATTTCCATTTTGATTTTTGCAGGTATTGTTGCTGGATTGCCTTCGGCAATCGGACAAACGATTGAGCAAGCGCGTCAAGGTGAATTGCATGTGCTTCTTCTGTTGTTAATTGCGGTACTTTCTTTTGCTGTGATTTATTTCGTTGTTTTCATGGAACGTGGTCAGCGTCGTATTGTCGTTAACTATGCAAAGCGTCAACAAGGTCGTAAAGTGTTTGCAGCGCAAAGTACTCACTTGCCATTGAAAATTAATATGGCGGGTGTAATACCTGCAATTTTTGCATCGAGTATTATTTTGTTCCCAGGAACATTAGCTCAGTGGTTTGGTCAAAATGGTGAGAGCAGCACATTCGGTTGGTTAACTGATGTGTCTTTGGCTCTTAGCCCTGGTCAACCTCTGTACGTTATGCTTTATGCAGCAGCGATTATTTTCTTCTGTTTCTTTTACACAGCGTTGGTGTTTAACCCTCGTGAAACAGCGGATAACTTGAAGAAGTCCGGTGCGTTCGTACCCGGCATCCGCCCAGGTGAGCAGACAGCGAGATACATTGATAAAGTAATGACCAGACTAACCTTAGCAGGTGCTCTCTACATTACCTTTATCTGTCTGATTCCCGAGTTCATGATGGTCGCGTGGAACGTACGTTTCTACTTCGGCGGCACATCACTACTTATCGTAGTGGTTGTGATTATGGACTTTATGGCACAGGTACAGACTCATATGATGTCCCAACAGTATGATTCTGTGTTGAAAAAAGCAAATCTGAAGGGCTACGGCCGTTAATTCAGATTTCACTTACGGAGTTTAGCAATGAAAGTTCGTGCTTCCGTTAAAAAAATCTGTCGTAACTGTAAAGTAATCAAGCGTAACGGCGTCGTTCGCGTGATTTGCAGTGAGCCAAAGCACAAGCAGCGCCAAGGCTAATTAGCAGAAATTTTTACTTGAAATATAAAGGTCGGTCGAGTATATTACTCGGCCTACCTTTTGTGTGCAAAAGAAGTAGTATGCCGCAGCGTATCCTCGACGGGCTTTGCTGCGGATAATTTCTTATATAAGTACTAGGAGTGAATAGTGGCCCGTATAGCAGGCATTAACATTCCTGATCAGAAGCATGCTGTAATTGCATTAACTGCAATCTACGGCATCGGTAAGACCCGTTCGAAAGCTATCTTAGCTGATTTGGGTATTGCTGAAAGTGTTAAGATCAGTGAACTAACTGAAGAGCAGATCGATCTACTGCGTGATGGTGTAGCTAAATACACTGTAGAGGGTGATCTTCGTCGTGAAGTTTCCATGAACATCAAGCGTCTTATGGACCTTGGCTGTTACCGTGGTCTTCGTCATCGTCGCAGTCTACCACTACGTGGACAGCGTACTAAAACCAACGCTCGTACCCGTAAGGGTCCGCGTAAACCGATCAAGAAATAGTCGGAAGGGTATAGAGTACAATGGCAAAACAACCAACTCGCGCACGTAAGCGTGTACGCAAGCAAGTTGCTGATGGCGTAGCGCACATCCATGCATCTTTCAATAACACAATCGTAACTATCACAGACCGTCAAGGTAATGCTCTAGCTTGGGCAACTGCTGGTGGTTCTGGTTTCCGCGGTTCTCGTAAGTCTACTCCGTTCGCTGCACAGGTTGCTGCTGAGCGTTGTGCTGAAATGGCTAAAGAATACGGCCTTAAGAACCTAGAGGTTATGGTTAAGGGTCCAGGTCCAGGTCGTGAATCAACTGTTCGCGCACTGAACGCTGCTGGTTTCCGTATCACTAACATTGTTGATGCGACACCAATCCCTCATAACGGTTGTCGTCCACCTAAGAAACGCCGCGTATAACGTTTCTAGGAAGATTGGAGAAAGATCATGGCAAGATATTTGGGTCCTAAGCTGAAGCTTAGCCGCCGCGAAGGTACTGACTTGTTCCTTAAGTCAGGCATTCGTGCGATTGATACCAAGTGTAAAATTGACAACGCACCAGGTGTACACGGCGCTCGTCGCGGTCGTCTATCTGAGTACGGTGTTCAGCTTCGTGAGAAGCAAAAAGTTCGTCGTATTTATGGCGTTCTAGAAAAACAATTCCGTAACTACTACAAAGAAGCTGCACGTCTTAAAGGCAATACTGGTGAAAACCTACTTCAGCTTCTTGAAGGTCGTCTTGATAACGTAGTTTACCGCATGGGCTTTGGCGCTACTCGCGCAGAAGCACGTCAGCTAGTAAGCCACAAAGCTATCCTAGTTAACGGTAAAGTTGTAAACGTTCCTTCTTTCAATGTTGCGGTTAACGACGTTGTTGCAATCCGTGAGAAAGCTAAAAAGCAATCTCGCATTAAAGCAGCTCTAGAAGTTGCTGAACAACGCGAAAAACCAACTTGGATTGAAGTAGATGGCGGCCAAATGGAAGGTACATTCAAGCGTATGCCTGAGCGTTCTGACCTGTCAGCTGACATCAACGAACAATTGATCGTCGAGCTTTACTCTAAGTAAGGTTAAACTAAAGAGAGGACACAATGCAGGGTTCTGTAACAGAATTTCTTAAGCCACGTCTTGTTGATATCGAACAGATTAGCACGACACACGCAAAAGTAACTCTTGAGCCGTTAGAGCGTGGTTTCGGCCATACTCTGGGTAATGCACTTCGCCGTATTCTTCTATCTTCAATGCCAGGTTGTGCTGTAACTGAAGTGGAGATTGAAGGCGTACTACACGAGTACAGCACCAAAGAAGGCATTCAAGAAGATATCCTTGAGATCCTTCTGAACCTAAAAGGTTTGGCTGTTCGCGTTGCCGAAGGCAAAGATGAAGTGTTCATTACGCTGAACAAATCAGGCTCGGGCCCTGTTGTTGCAGGTGACATCACCCATGATGGTGATGTAGAGATCACTAACCCTGAGCACGTGATTTGTCATCTAACGGATGACAACGCTGAGATCGCTATGCGTATCAAAGTAGAACGTGGTCGTGGTTATGTTCCAGCTTCAGCTCGTATCCATACTGAAGAAGATGAGCGTCCAATCGGTCGTCTACTTGTAGATGCTACTTACAGCCCAGTAGACAAAATTGCCTACTCTGTGGAAGCCGCTCGCGTAGAACAACGTACTGATTTAGATAAGCTCGTTATCGATATGGAAACGAACGGTACTCTAGAACCTGAGGAAGCAATCCGTCGTGCAGCAACTATTCTTGCTGAACAATTGGATGCGTTCGTAGATCTTCGTGATGTACGTGTACCTGAGGAGAAGGAAGAGAAGCCAGAATTCGATCCAATCCTACTGCGTCCTGTAGACGATCTTGAACTAACAGTTCGCTCTGCTAACTGTTTGAAAGCAGAAGCGATTCACTACATCGGTGATCTAGTACAGCGCACTGAGGTTGAGCTACTTAAAACGCCAAACCTTGGTAAGAAATCTCTTACAGAGATTAAAGACGTGCTTGCATCACGTGGTCTATCTTTGGGCATGCGCCTAGAGAACTGGCCGCCAGCGTCTATCGCTGAAGATTAATCGATACTAGTTAGAAGGATTAGGTCATGCGCCATCGTAAGAGTGGTCGTCAACTCAACCGCAACAGCAGTCATCGCAAAGCGATGTTCAGCAACATGGCTAGCTCTCTAGTACGTCATGAAGTTATCAAGACTACTTTGCCAAAAGCAAAAGAGCTACGTCGCGTCGTTGAGCCTTTGATTACACTAGCTAAGACTGACAGTGTTGCAAACCGTCGTCTAGCATTTGCTCGCACTCGTGATAACGAAGTTGTGGCAAAACTATTTAACGAACTAGGTCCACGTTTTGCAGCTCGCCAAGGCGGCTACACACGTATCCTAAAGTGCGGTTTCCGTACTGGTGATAAAGCTCCAATGGCATACATTGAGCTTGTCGATCGCCCAGAAGTAGCTGTAGAAGCTGCTGCTGAGTAATCAGTTCGTATAATTAAAAAAGCCGAGTAGTAATACTCGGCTTTTTTGTATGCGTAGATTTTATCTTTGAACACAGGCTAACCAGATAATTATGCGTAGTGTCGTTTTTGATAGATGCTAAGTAAGAAATACTAATAAAAAAAGGTCAGCGAATGCCAACCTTCTCACTATCAATTCTATTTATAGAATATCGAGTAGCTCTACTTCAAATACTAGAGCTGCAAAAGGAGGAATTGCAGCGCCAGCGCCACGCTCACCGTAGGCAAGATCTTGTGGAATATAGAGTTTCCATTTTGAACCCACAGGCATCAGTTGTAGTGCTTCTACCCAACCTTTGATTACACCTGTTACTGGGAATTCAGCTGGTTGACCGCGAGATACAGAGCTATCAAATACTGTACCGTCAGTCAATTCACCGTGGTAATGAACACGTACTTGCTTGTCAGATGTCGGGATATCCCCCGTACCTTCTGTAAGAATTTCGTACTGTAGACCAGATTCAAGCACGGTCACTTCAGGGCGTAGTGCGTTATCTGTTAAGAATACTTCACCGTCGGCTGCGGCTGCTTTGGCAGCTTCTTGGCGCAGAGATTCTGCACGCATGTGCAACTCTTGCAGTGCATTATTGATTTCATCAATTTCAATTGATGGCATGTCGCCTACTAATGCGGTTGCGATACCTGCGGCGATGGCGTCAACGTTAAGTCCTTCTAGACCACTACCCGCAAGTTGTTGGCCCATTTGTAGACCGATACCGTAGCTTGCTTTTTGCTCTACAGTGTCAAATTTTACTTCAGACATAAACAGTCACTCTTTTTATGTAAATAAACAAGTGCCAAAGGATATCAGTTTCAAGCATGGGATGAAATGCTAATGGGAAATATCCAATATTGAACCTTCAGGTTGTGACAAATCGCAGATCCCAAAGAAAAATGTTCAAGATTGTGTCAACGTTTACGTTATCGCCACCTTGGCTCTATACTGATCCCTCTTGAGTTTTTATACTGTAGCTCGACAGAAAAGGAGACGGGTTAAGATGAATCGTCGTCACAAGAAGAAACCGCAAACTGATTATTTAGCGTTTATCCAACAGAAGTGGCATGCATTCGATTGGCGTGGCCTTATTTTACGTGTTCGCACAGTTTGGCTGGCGCTGCCTAAGCTTCACCAGCGCGCTTTATTAGCGATCGTTCCAGTAGTGTGTTTGCTCATTATTATTCCTTTTCCTGAGCGAACAGAGCAGGCCGCTCTACCGAAAAGTAATGAGCGTATGGAAATCAGCATTAATACGGTTGGGTTGAGTGAACAAAAAACGCCTCAACAAACCGATCGTAAATCTGAGTTCTGGCGAGAGTACACGGTTAAAAACGGGGACACTTTGTCGCAGGTTTTTCGGGCAAATGATTTACCGATGTCTGATCTTAATGCCTTAGTCAAAATTGAAGGCAGTGACAAACCGCTCAGCCAAATTACCCAAGGCCAATTAGTTCGCTTCAAACTCGCGGCTGATGGGCAACTCGATATCCTGCAACTTGAGAAAAACGATCAATCAGTGATGTTTTTCAGGCGCTCAGATGGCGGATTTGGCCGTAGTAAATAACACGCTTTGATCAAGAGGGTTATTTACTTGCTGAGCTGCATGTCGATATGCGGGATATCATCTTCTAGATACATCGCCGACGTTTGTTGAAAACCATAACTTTGATAGAAGCTAGCAAGATAGTGCTGTGCACCAATTTCAATATCTTGATTGGGCCACAGCTTCTGGCATTCGGCTAATGCTTGCTGCATTAATTGGTGTCCAAGGCCATTTCCTCTCGCTTCTTTTTGGGTTGCAATGCGACCAATGCTGACACTTGGGTAGCTAATCCCCGCAGGGAGTAAGCGCGCGCAGGCAACAATCTGCTGATCCTGTTCACCAATTAAATGAAAAACACCTGGCTGAATATCTTTATTATCCAATTCAGGGTAAGGACAGGTTTGTTCGACCACAAAGACATCGACGCGCAGTTTAAGTAGCGCATAAAGTTGATGAGTGGTTAATTGTGAGAATGAAAGACAGTGCCAAGTAATCATCGTAGTGCCCCTTTAAAAATGGATGTCGTTACTCTATCAAGCTTAAGTGCATGATTCATTAACAAAGGTTAAGAGTGAGCTACAAACTTGATGAATGATAAATAAAGATTCACTAGCCACACGAGGTTAAATAACGATAATAGGCGTTTAATTTTCGTCTAACGAAAGGACGGTCTCTTGAGTAATCTCTCTTTTTCAACGGTAAATCTACAACCAGAACTTCTTTCTAACCTCGATACTTTGGGATACACCAAGATGACGCCGATTCAGGCGTTAAGCTTGCCAACCATTTTGGCGGGTAAGGATGTGATTGGCCAAGGAAAAACAGGCTCAGGAAAAACAGCAGCGTTTGGTTTAGGCGTATTATCTAACCTCAACGTTAAGCGTTTTCGCGTTCAAGCTTTGGTGCTATGCCCAACGCGGGAGTTAGCCGATCAAGTCGCAACGGATATTCGCACACTCGGCCGCGCCATTCATAATATTAAAGTGCTCACCTTGTGTGGCGGCATGCCAATGGGGCCACAAATTGGTTCGTTAGAGCACGGTGCACATATTTTGGTTGGTACTCCGGGGCGTATTCTTGACCATTTAGACAAAGGTCGTATCGATCTCTCTGAACTCAATACGTTAGTGCTTGATGAAGCGGACCGAATGCTCGAAATGGGTTTCCAAGAAGCGCTGGATGCGATCATCAATGAAACGCCAACCAGCCGTCAAACATTGCTGTTTAGTGCTACGTTCCCAAATCAAATCAAACAAATTGCGCAGCGGATTATGCGTGAGCCTGAAATGGTCAAAGTTGAATCCACCCATGATACGTCCAGCATTCAGCAATATTTTTATAAAGTAGAGGGTACAGAGGCGCGTGATCGCGCGTTAGAACTACTGCTTTTACACCATCAGCCTGAATCTGCCGTGGTGTTCTGTAATACAAAGAAAGAAGTACAAAGTGTTGCTGAAGATCTACATCACAAGGGCTTTAGTGTGGTGGAACTGCATGGTGATTTAGAGCAGCGTGACCGTGACCAAGCTTTGGTGCAGTTTGCTAATAAAAGTATCTCCATTTTAGTTGCAACCGATGTGGCGGCACGTGGCCTTGATGTCGATAACTTAGATGCGGTATTTAACTTTGAGTTATCACGTGATCCTGAAGTGCACGTGCACCGCATTGGGCGTACTGGCCGAGCGGGCAGTAAAGGTTTAGCCTTTAGCTTCTTCAGTGACAGTGAAATGCACCGAGTGGCGATGATTGATGAATATATGGATATGCCCATCGAACCTGCTAAATTGCCTGATGCCAGTGCGCTAAACAACGCGCCTTATCAAGCCAATATGGTCACTATCCAGATTGATGGCGGTAAAAAGCAGAAAGTGCGCCCGGGAGATATTCTAGGGGCGTTGACCAGTAACGACGGTATTGACGGTCAATATGTCGGTAAAATTAACATGTTACCGATGCGCAGCTACGTTGCAGTCCATAAATCGGTGGCGAAAAAAGCACTGAAGAAAATGGAAAGCGGTAAGATGAAAGGACGCCAATTTAGAGCACGCCTTCTAAAATAAGCCCCTTCATTTAGAATTAAAGCCAGCGAACAACTCGCTGGCTTTTGCGTTTATGAGGGCTTTGAACTGAAAGGTGTCGAATTCAAATAAGCGCTGGCTTGCTCCTTACCCATGTATTTTGCCAGTGTATGCAGCGGAACTTGTTTCAAGTTCACTACAATTAAGCCATCTAACGCATTGTTAAACGCGGGGTCGACATTAAAACAGACGAGCTTGCCATTCATCCCTAAATATTGGCGCAGCAATACAGGAAGGCCCTTGCCATTTTCCATTTTTGCTAACACTTTCGACAGCAGAGAAATGCTTGCCAAAGAGGAGAGCAAGTTGGTTTGCCAAAATGTGTTCCCATTGCTCCGTAGTGGAGTGGAAGGTGAAACCAAGGTTGCCTTTTCATGATCATAATGATGAATAGAGAGTGTGGCGGCCATTAATTGTCGCGCGGTGTGGCTGTAATCGTTGCTAATGCTTACTGGGCCAAACAAGTGCGTGTATTGTGGATGACGCGCGACAAACGCAGCAATACCTTTCCACAGCATTAACAGTGAGTTGAGGTTGCGCTGGTATTTCGAGGAAACCACCGAGCGGCCTAGCTCAATACTGGTATCTAGTGTGTTGATGAAGGCTTCATCATACTGAAATAAGCTACGGGAATAGAGCCCTGCTAACCCTTGCTTCGCTATCAGTTCATCCACTAACCCCAATCGATAAGCTCCAACAATTTGACGGTCTTTCTTGTGCCAAACAAAGAGCTGGTAGTAATGGCGATCATACTCATCAAGATCACAAGCTAAGCCGCTTCCTTCACCTACGGCGCGAAAACTCTCTTCACGAATTCGACCAATCTCTTGCAGTATGTGGGGTAACTGCTCGCTTGCGGCGCAATAGACAATCCAATCACCTTGCTCTAAGAGCTTGCTTTCGCTTGGCAGCGCGGCGATATCTTGCTCGAGTTTCTCTACAATAAGCGCATCAATAATAGGAAGGGGCGATGTTACTAATTCTGGTGAGGATGGCGTTGCGGAAGGTGTTGTACTCATTAAATAGGTATTGAGACGCAGATAATGAACAATGTCTCGTTCTTGTTCAAATGCTTTTACTTCTGAATAGGGGATGGGATTGCCGATGGAAATTTCAATGTTGTGCGCCTGCTTATTCAGTAGCTCGCGGCCGAGCAATGCCGTTCGCAGTAGTGGATGAATTCGCCCCGCTTGATAAAACAGAGTGCTATTTTTACCATTAATAAAGATCGGGACGGTGGTGGCTTGGGCGCGTTTAACAAATTTGGCGACGGATTGACTCCATTCGATATCCGACAGTGTTTGCGATCCTTTGGGGTAAGTAGATACCTCACCAGCGGGGAAGATAATCAATAAGCCACCTTGAGCCAAATGAAGGTTCGCATCTCGAATGGCTTGCGCATTGGTGCTGCGAGCACTTTTGCTATTGAACACATCGACACCGATAAAGAGTTCACTAATTTCAGGCAGGCGCTTTAGCAACTGATTCGCCAGCACTTTAATATCGGTGCGTACTGAACCAATTAAATCGGCTAATATCACCCCTTCAATTGCGCCCAGCGGGTGGTTAGCGACGATCACCACCGGCCCTGTTTGTGGAATATTATCGATGCTGCCTAAAGCAAGGCGATATTCGATGTTGAGTGCTGCTAGCGTGTAGCGCATAAACTCAAAGCAAGAGGGTTTGGCAGGACGCTGCTGATACAGTTTATCCAGTGTTGCAAGCCCAGAGGCCCATTCAACAATCGATTCTGCGACGCCAAATGGAGTGTGTCGTGGTAAACGAAAAGGACTGGCTAGCATATAATTACACTCCTTTATTCAGCCACTGGTGCAATAAACCATCACCGTTTTTGAGATCACGCCGTACCAAAAAAGCCGCACACAACCAAACAAGACAAGCCATCGCAAATAGCAGGCCGCTATCATTGCCGACCACTTCTCCTACTTGGTTAAACTCTGGCATCACAATGCCAAGAGGCGTAAATAAATGAAAGAAAATCGCACCACTCATAATGCCGACGCTCATCAGTGCACCAAGGCCATGCCAGCGGCTAAACAGCAAAATAGAGGCTATCAGTTCAGCCGTTCCGATTAAATACCCGCCATACACAGCAAACCAACCGAGGCCAGACCACGCACCTAAGGTGCCAAAAATATAGTTGGTTTCGTAAGAGCCGGAAAACTTAAAGACAAGCGATTGAATAAAAACAAACGCAATCAAGAGTGAGGGGAGATGCTGGCTAGCTTTAAACGTCATGGTGTGGCTCCTACTACTTAATTAAATTGGGCCAATTTTTATCGGCTTGTTGGATGTGCACCGCTTGGTTGGTATCCCATAATGTTTTGATCTTTTTGTCGTAATTGAGATAGAGCTTGCCGTCGACAATCGCCCATTGATTGGGATCTCCCGGAGCAAAATCGTTCTTTTCAGAGACGGCCCAAGCGCAGTAGCCGCCATATTGCGGCGCATATTGGTTAGGGTTATTCAGAAACAGTTCAAGGTTCTCTTTTGAAGAAAAATACCACTGCGCATTTTTATAAAGGGTCGAAAAATCGGAGGAGCCTTTTACTGGCTCTCCTTTGGTGAAGTAGGCGACGGTGTCATAGCCACTCAGCGCTTTATTGCTCAGAAAGCTGGTGTAAATTTCATCCTCAGCGAGGCTCACGCTGCTGACAAACAGCAGTAATAGTCCTAGTAAACGTTTCATTGTTGATTCCTCATAAATTGGCGACCCAAGGTGTGGTTTTGTCGATCTCATCACGCTGCTGGTGGAGTGATGTCTCACTGAGCTGTAAGCAAGGTGAACCTGAGATATAGGTCATATACTGCTGCTGTTGTGTGACGCGTAAATAGGTAAAGCTAACGGTGTGCGCATCTTGACGATGCATACAGGGTGCCCAATGTGGATGGGCGACATGGTGGTGGGCGTGAAACTTTAGTCGCTGTTGCACACTATCTTCCTCGGCGATTAAAGCTTGATAGAGCTGCGAGCGGTAGTGTTGCACCTGTTCTAAATCGACACTGGATGAAAATAGAGGCGATTGCGTCACCGCGATTTGGCTCTGTTCACCATTCCACGCCAGAGCCATTACATTGCCTTGTACATCAGTTAAATTAGGGTCGAAAGCAAGCAAAGTGAATGGTGCAAATTGCTGAAGATTAAGCTGTGTAAACGCTTGGATAACCTTCTCGACACTGACTTGACTGGATAAATGCTTAAGCAATTGACCGCGGCTCACTAAGCGTTCGGCATTGGCTCCTTGGGGGATTTTACCTTGGTAATTATTGAGCAAGCACAAAGCCAAACCGCATTCATTAAGGCTGATCCAACTGCCTCCACCGGCAGGATCAATCGGCATCAACACTTCAACACCAGCTTGCGTGTATTGTTTAGGCGGCAACGCTAATGGGCGGTTTTTTTGTTCATCACGGTTAAAAAACAGATGATAGCCGTGTTTGTCGAGTAACCAAGAAACTGAGCACATGTTATTGCCCCCGAATGAAGGAGGCCGTGGCTGGCGCTAAGCCGAAAGCGGCATCGGTTTCTACATGCAGCAAATGAGCAACCACTTTAGCCATCGCAAAATGGTGCTGTGCATGCAAAGTGGCGAAGCTTAACTCTCGCTCCCATGTTGATGAGAGAGAGCACACTTGCGTTTCCTGCAATGAGGTTTCAACAAGTACCGTAACGGATTTTTGGAGTGAGGCCGAGCACTGCGTTAACCATTGAATTAAATACTCAATTTCGGCCAAGGCCGCAGCGCGGGACGTCTCAACGAGGTGGCCCCGACGGCGTTGGTTGTAATCAATAGTGCTAGTTGAGTTAGCCAGCGCATGAAACAGATCCAACCAATGACGAAAATGTTGCCCCACTGAACTGGCGAAAATTGGCGTGGCTAAGTGGGTGTAGTGCCTATCTTCTAACTGTTCGAGAAACTGGTGCGCTTGTTCCAGTGTTTCAATGCCGCCTTGGATCACGGGGGCATGATTAGGCTGCGATGCGCTTTGTTGTGAACTTGTGGTGATTGCAAACATATTTCTATCCCTATGATTGTTCTTATGGATAAGGTTAATCCGTGCTTGGGTAATGTTCGGTTAAGGCCTTTTCTTTGCGCCAAGCGTTCAGCAGTTCAGCCATTTTGGGTGTTTGATGGCCTAACTTTCGCTGTTGCGCACCAATGTCGAATAAGATTCGGTACTGTCTGAGTAAGGTCGAGAAGATCTCACGCAGCGGTGTTTCTCTATCCCAAATATGAGCGGCTTCACTGCTTGCGCCATTGATTTCCAAAATCGTGAACTGTTCTCCAGCCATCAATTGGTGAATATTGGCAAACTTGATATCGAGCCGCCCATAGTGAAACCCGTCAACATTGTTAAAAATCTCATCTAACTTGTTGGTGAGAGCGCGAGTAATGTAACGGTTACCATTGCGGAAAATCGATCCGCGACTATGGCTGCCCGCAAAGGCGAGTTGAAACTCCTGCCCTGCTTCAAGAACCTGATCGAGCTTCTCAAGGTGGCGAGGAAAATAGAGGTGAGGGAGTTGCCCTGCGCGTGGGCAGCGTTCAATTAACTGCTTTAAAGTGTGAATGCCATCCCCAGTGACAAACGGGGCATACTTAAGTGTGATGGAAATAATGTTGCCTTGAGCCTCACCGGGATAGCGCACATAAAATACGCCAGCTTCAGCCTGATACGGCGCTTTTTGTTGCAGTAAAAAACGGGCATTAATCGGAAATGATTGAATGTAGTCACTCAGTTGCTGTTCATTTTGCAGCAGTTTGACGCCAACGCCGCGGCAGCCTAAATCTGGTTTAGCGACAAGAGGGAAATCCAACGATGCTTGTTGCATTGCAGACAGAGCCTGTGCTGTTTGCTGCTGAGCGGTTTGATGGCTTTTCGTTCGGGTGATAAAGGGCGATATCCACTGCTGAGCGTATTCACCGGCTAGATTAAGAATGTCGTGTTTGGACTCTCCAACCATGCCGCTGAGCTTGATGCCGGGGTTTGCAATTAAAGGTAATCCCCAGTTGCCATAACGCAGCCCTTGCAGCAGGCTTTGAATCACCACAGGAGTGTAGAAAAACCAACTGGGCAGAAATTCATAAGGAGAAATGCTGCGTTTGGTGTCTTGCTCTAAAAGCGGCATACCCGCGTTGATTTTGCCATGTGCAATGCAAGGTATTTCTAATTTGGCGTTCATGACAATCCTTTAGAAAATGATTTGTTGAGAAGACGATTAGTGAGCATTAATAGCCCAACCGCGATAGGAATAATGATCCATTGATAATGAGAGGACTGTTGCCAAACCTGACTCCCTAGGTAATAAAGCGTTGAAAAAACGATCAGTGTCCACAGTGCTGTGGCCGTCAGTACGGAGCACAGAAATAGCGCCAACGGAATAGAAAAAAAGCCGCTCAAAGTAAAGCCCACCGTTCTTAGGCCGGGGACAAAGCGAATAATAAACAGATTTAAAAAAGTATGATGGTGCAGCTTGCGACGGACGGTTCGAAAATGTTTATTGGTCAGCGCTTGATAACGAAGCGGACGAACGCGTTGTGCCACTTGGCCTAAGTAATACAAACCCAGATCGCCACTAACAATGCCGACAAAAATAGCCAACAACGCCAAGCCGGGGGGCATGAGATTTTGCAAAGCCAGTGTGGCGGCGGTGACAATAGCGACATCCTCTAACAAATAGGAAAGCAAAATTACGCCGATGAATAGTAAAGTCAGTGAATGACTTTCGGCTGTTAGAAAGGTTTGAATGTCGATAGCAAGCGCCACACTTCCTCCTTAGCAAATTATGATCAAGTATAGAATAAGGCGCTGATTGCGCTTTTATTCTCATTACGAGGACAAAGACCTGCCAAAGAATAGAAAAATTGCATATTTGATGATTTTTTATAATTAAATTTAATCAAACTAATGTTTGAAAATTAAACAGAGGTTGTAACGAACCTTAAATGAAGCGTGGATAGTAAAGAACCATCAAGATCAGAGTTAGGGTTGCCGAGCGGGAAATAAAAAACGCAGCGAAAGGCTGCGTTTGTGGGGTGAAAGCGCCTTAATTCATTGGCCTATTTCAATCGATTTGAGTGGGGGGTTATTGGGTAAGGTCAATCCTGTAAACCGCAAAACCAACCTCATCGTTTTCCACCAAAGTCATTGGGTATTGGCCTTTCTCTTTGATGAACTGTGCTGCTTTCTCGCTTGGAGAGGTTTCAAAACGAATATCTAACGCGGTATTAGTTTTAATCGGAGCAAACGACCAGTTGTTATCAGCACTTGGCGTAACTTGACCTTTTTCTTTACTCACGCGCGAAATGTAGTTGGCAACGGCCGTGCGGTTTTCGTCGGGTGAGTCAAAGGCAATAAATTGTGCGCCCGTGCCTGCAAATTTATTGCTGTAAGCGCGGTAGTTATTGGTGGCGACAATAAAGGTCTGTTTTACATCGATAGGTTTACCTTGATAAGTTAAGCCTACAATGCGCTCAGCATCTTTATGCGCCACTTTACAATCACCATCGTATTTGGCGGGTTGAGTCACATCGATTTGGTAATTCACCCCATCCATAACATCAAAGTTATACGTGCGGAAATCAGCCCAATTGATCAAGGATTGTGGTTGAGTGCTGTGCGGATCAATCTGATTAAACTGCCCCGCGCTGCATTCCAACCATTCCTTCACTTCTTTACCCGTCATTTTCAGCGCGACTAATGTATTAGGGTAAAGATAGAGATCCGCTGCGTTACGAAATGTCAGTTGGCCAGCTTCGACTTCAGTGAAACCGGCAGGATCATCTTTACGGCCACCGACTTTAAAAGGTGCCGCGGCCGATAACACCGGCAAACCATCAAGATCAGGGTCGCCTTGAATAAAGCGTTCCACATAATCTTTTTGTGCAAGGTTAACGATTTGCACGGTTGGGTCATCTTGTACCAAGGCTAAAAAGCTGTACATCACATCATTTGCTTGGCCAATCGGTTGATTCACGAAATCTCGCGTGCCTTTGTGGTCTGACTCTAAGGCTTTCACTATGCCTGTATCGGCTGCTGCCAATGATTTCTTATTGGCTTTATCGAAGATTGGGCGAGCTTGGGATTGACCATTCACGACTGACCATTGGCCATCTTTGCTTTGCAAAGTCAGATCCATCACACCGACATGGCTACCCCAGCGCCCCGGCATGACAGCGGTTACGCCATTAATGGTGCCTTTAGTCACATCTGCTCCTGGCAGTTTGGCAAAATCTTGGCTAGGGAATACCGCGTGAGAGTGACCAAAAGCAATCGCGTCAATGCCTTCTACTTGGGTGAGGTAGTAAACCGAGTTTTCTGCACCAACGGAATATGGGTTAGCTGAGACACCAGAGTGCGGGATTGCCACGATCACATCGGCACCCTCTTTCTTCATCTGCGGGATCAGCTCCTCGGCTGTTTGCTTGATGTCTTTGGCAAACACTTTGCCATCCAGATTTTTCTTATCCCACACCATGATTTGTGGTGGGACAAAACCAATGTAACCCACTTTAATTTGGTGCTCTTTGCCATCGGTATCTTTGAACGTGTGCGTTTTAATGAGATAGGGATTGAAGAGGTGTTTGCCCGTTTGTTGGTCATAGACGTTGGCATTGACATACGGGAATGCGGCGTCGTTAATACTCTCCTTTAAAAAGGACAAACCGTAGTTAAATTCATGGTTACCAATGTTACCCACATCGTAGCCGAGCTGATTCATCGCTTTGTAAACTGGGTGAACCTCACCAACCTTGATGCCTTTGGCGGCCATATAGTCGCCCATTGGGCTACCTTGGAGTAAATCACCGTTATCGACCAAAATGCTGTTTTCGACTTCGCTGCGCGCTTGCTTCACTAACGTCGCCGCACGGGATAAACCAATCTGGTTCGATGGCTTGTCTTTGTAGTAATCGTAATCCATCACATTGGTGTGAATATCGGTCGTTTCGACGATACGCAGTTTAATGGTGTCCGCCATTGCTGGGCCAGCCATTGCTAACATACCGCTCAAAATCGCGATGGAGAGAGGTTTCACTGCCACTTTCATTGTGTACTCCAGTTAGGGGTAGGGAACAAATAACTCGTCTAATGTAACAAAATCTTATGAAACGATGATTTCAATGAATATCAATTTGTGATGTTACGCGTTAACTCACCGGCATTCTGTCGACAAGATCTCATCATTGATTGGCTTTTAATCAGAGAGATAGTCACTTCTTATTCGGAATTATCCATTCCCTTATCAGCTTTTGATATAAAAAATGAAATTTTAGAATTTCAGGTAATATGAAGAGCCCGCCATAATGCATCCATGAATTAAGTTATGGATAACAACAATGAGTACGACGGAAACCATTTCTCAGTTGCCAATCAAAGGGCCGCGCTTAGTTGCGGTCAACAATGATGCTTTGGCAAGTAGCGCTCCATCGTACGTCAAAAGCCAATTGACCTGCGGTGAAGTGGCTTTGATTGGTGCAGGGCCGGGCGACCCAGAACTGCTGACGCTCAAAGCGTTGAGCTTTCTACAACAAGCCGACGTGGTGTTGTACGACTACCTAGTGTCTGATGAAATTATGGCGCTGGTGCCGAGCGATACCATCTTAGTCTGCGTGGGTAAGCGCGCTGGACACCACAGTGTTCCTCAAGAAAAAACCAATCAATTGCTGATCGATTTTGCGCAGCAAGGTTACAAAGTCGTGCGTATTAAAGGCGGCGATCCGTTTATGTTTGGCCGCGGTGGTGAAGAGTTGGAAGTGCTGTTTGATGCGGGGGTGAAATTTCAGGTGATCCCCGGTATTACAGCGGCGGCAGGCGCAACGGCCTATGCGGGAATTCCACTGACTCATCGTGATTATGCGCAATCCGCTCTGTTTGTCACCGGTCACCTTAAAGCGGAAAACGATGACATGGATTGGTCAACACTGGCACGTGGTAATCAAACCTTAGTCATTTACATGGGCTTGATGAAGTCGAGTTATATCCAGCAGCAGTTGATTGAACATGGACGCCAAGCCAACACACCAATCGCGATTATTGAACGCGGTACTCAGCGTTCGCAAAAAGTCTTCAAAGGGCAGCTCCGTGACTTATCACAACTGGCGGCGCAGGCACAGGCTCCGGCCTTGATTGTGGTGGGCGAAGTGGTGGCGCTGTCGGAAAAACTGCATTGGTTTGGTGAACAACCCGCGCAGCAAAACCAAGTGAATTACGCCTGATTGCAAGGCAAGTCAGTTATTTCCAACTCAATACTCAAACCAATTTCTCATTGCACAAGGCTCGCAATGCGAGCGAAAAGGAAGCATGCAGATGGATCAACAACGCTTAACCCATTTACAACAGCTCGAAGCCGAAAGTATTCATATTTTACGTGAAGTGGCCGCTGAATTTGATAACCCAGTAATGATGTATTCGATTGGTAAAGACTCTTCGGTGATGCTGCATTTAGCGCGCAAGGCTTTTTATCCGGGGAAAATTCCCTTCCCACTACTGCATGTGGACACCGATTGGAAATTTCGTGAAATGATCGAATTTCGTGATCGTATGGCGCACAAGTATGGTTTTGAGCTTTTGGTACACAAAAACCCAGAAGGGATCGCGATGGGGATCAGCCCTTTTGAGCATGGATCTTCAAAGCATACTGACATCATGAAAACCCAAGGTTTAAAACAAGCGTTGAACCAATATGGTTTTGATGCTGCTTTTGGTGGTGCGCGTCGTGATGAAGAGAAATCACGCGCGAAAGAGCGTGTTTATTCTTTTCGTGACAAGAACCACACGTGGGATCCGAAGAACCAGCGTCCGGAGCTATGGAAAACCTACAACGGCCAAATCAATAAAGGTGAGAGCATTCGTGTTTTCCCATTGTCGAACTGGACTGAATTGGATATTTGGCAATACATCTATTTGGAAAATATCGAGATCGTACCGCTGTATTTATCGGACATTCGCCCAGTTGTCGAACGCGATGGGATGCTGATCATGGTTGATGATGAGCGGATGAAGCTGCAACCTGGAGAAGAAGTTCAGCACAAGAGTGTGCGTTTTCGCACGTTAGGTTGTTATCCACTCACTGGCGCAATTGAATCAGAGGCCAGTACGCTAACGGGCATCATTGAAGAGATGCTGGTGGCCACTTCCAGTGAACGACAAGGCCGCGCGATCGACCACGATCAATCAGGATCGATGGAATTGAAAAAACGCCAAGGTTATTTCTAAGCCTCTAAGGAAAGATTATGAATAGTGCAGTTCAGGCTCAGCTTTCTGAGATCGGTATTGAAGCTTATCTCACGCAACACCAGCACAAATCGTTACTGAGATTTCTGACTTGTGGCTCGGTTGATGATGGAAAAAGTACCTTGATTGGTCGTTTGCTTCATGACACAAAACAGATTTATGAAGATCAACTGGCCGCCGTCCATTCCGATAGCCAGCGTGTTGGCACGACGGGCGAGCGCCCCGATTTAGCTCTGTTAGTTGATGGCCTGCAAGCGGAACGTGAGCAAGGGATCACCATTGATGTGGCGTATCGCTATTTCTCTACTCAAAAGCGCAAATTCATCATTGCCGATACTCCGGGGCATGAGCAGTACACGCGCAATATGGCGACAGGCGCATCCACTTGCGATCTCGCGGTGATTTTGATCGATGCCCGTAAAGGCATTTTGGATCAAACGCGTCGCCACTCATTCATTGCCAATCTGTTAGGTTTGAAGCATTTTGTGGTGGCGGTGAATAAGATGGATTTGGTCGATTACTCACAAGATCGTTTTGAGCAGATCCGTCAAGACTACGTGGAATTTTCAAAGCATCTGCAAGGTGATACTGATATTCAGATCATCCCACTTTCTGCTCTGGAAGGGGACAACGTGGTCGAAGCAAGCCAACATATGCGTTGGTATCAAGGCCCATCACTGCTGGAGCTACTTGAAACGGTGGACGTTGATCAGCAAAAAGGAGCCGGTGAGTTTCGTTTTCCAGTGCAGTATGTGAACCGACCGAATCTCGATTTTCGCGGTTTTGCTGGCACGATTGCAGCAGGCAGTATCAGCGTTGGAGATGCAATCACTGCACTTCCGTCTGGAAAAACATCCACCGTGGCACGTATTGTTACTTTCGATGGAGATTTGCCGCAAGCGCAAGCCGGCCAAGCGGTGACGTTAACGCTCAGCGATGAAATTGACATCAGCCGTGGTGATCTTATTGTGCTGCAAGGAGCGCAGGTTGAATCAACTAACCATCTATTAGCCGATGTGGTCTGGATGACAGAACAACCACTCAAAGCCGGGCGTGAATACAACATCAAAATTGCGGGTAAGAAAACCGTCGGTCAGTTGCAAGCAGTACGTCACCAGTACGATATTAATAATTTATCGACTTATCACAGTGAAGAGTTGCCGCTCAATGGCATTGGCTTGTGTGAATGGTCGCTAACAGAGTCGATCGCGCTGGATAAATACTTAGACAGTGCCAATACTGGTGGTTTTATCATCATCGATCGCCTGACGAATGTGACGGTGGGGGCGGGCTTGGTTCGAGATAGTTTGCAAAACATCGCTCATGCTCAAAGTGCCCATTCTGCGTTTGAAGTTGAGTTGAATACCTTGATCCGCAAGCACTTCCCACACTGGGAAGCCAAAGATCTTCGTCAGTTATTCAAGGCTTAACTGTGGTGATTCGGTGGGAGGGATTGCCGCTTATAGCGTCCCTCTATTGGCTAGTTTGAGGCAACAAAGGATTGAGTAATGAGTACGAATTTGGCCAATAAAGATGAAAATGTTGTCTGGCATCAGCATACGGTGGATAAGTCGTTCCGCGCCAATTTAAAACAACAACAGCCAGCAGTATTGTGGTTTACGGGGTTGTCAGGGGCGGGAAAATCAACCATTGCTGGTGCGTTGGAACAGCGTTTAGCTCAACTCGGGTATCACACCTATTTACTCGATGGGGATAATGTACGCCACGGCTTGTGCAGCGACCTTGGGTTCTCAGAGCAAGATCGGCGAGAAAATATTCGCCGTATTGGTGAACTCGCGAAGCTGATGGCCGATGCTGGGTTAATCGTGTTATCAGCCTTCATTTCACCGCATCGTGCTGAGCGTCAATTAGTGCGCGATATGCTGCCACAAGGTGAATTCATCGAAGTGTTTGTCAATACCAAGTTGGACGTGTGCGAGCAGCGCGACCCGAAGGGGCTGTATAAAAAAGCGCGCGCTGGTGAAATCAGTAATTTTACGGGCATTGACTCTGAGTATGAGTCGCCGCAAAACCCTGAGATCGATCTTGCGGCTGGCGAAAAAAGCATTGATGAGCTGGTGGAAATTTGCCTAACAGCGCTGCAAGTACGAGCGATTATCGCCTAATGTAGAAGAGGGCTCATCAGCTTGAGCCCTTTATTTTTGAGGCTAGACGGCGTGATGAAAAGAGCTGCTGGCAACTTCGGTGTGGACAGTGAATTTCTGGCTAAGCACCGCCAACATCTGATCGTAGTACTGCATATTCGGTTTATTACCCAGTAGCTTACACAGCTCATTGCCAGTGGGACTGAAACGGTAATAGAGCAGCCTTACCCCTTTACTCATCGATTGCAGTGACAGATTCTTGCCTTGATAGGTCAACAGCAGTGCCGGTTCAAGTTCAATTTCTCCAGATTCCAGTTCAGTGGCATGCAGTAAGCCAAGCTCGATCAGTACCAACAGGCTCGAATAGGGTAATTGGAAACTACCCATATTGATGACAAATGTGTTGATGCGTTTTCCTAAACTAAAAATACCGTTAGTAGCACGAATGCCGACCAACAGCTTGCGGCTGTTATCGCTGCCAAAACAGCAGGCTAACGCTGAGGCTTTTTGGAGTATCTGCGCCTCTTTTGGTGTCATGTCTTGTAATACTTGCAGTGCTTTCATTGAGGTTGAACCGGGGTTGGTCACCTCGCGTTTGAGCACTTGCGCCCAAAGTCGCTGCATCGAAGAGTTGTGGATGTCTTGCGCCATATCGAAAAAACGGTGTAACCAATCTTGATCAGGCTCTCCCGCGGTCTCATTTTTACAAGAGACATGCGCCAGTTTGACGATCTGCTCTAGGTTTTTTTGTCGCTGCTCTTTACGTTGCTGTTCTCTAAATAAGGCGCGATCAAGCGAGGTTTTTTCTGGCGGATCCGTTTGTAGCAGCGCATCTAAGCCGTGATATTGAGCAATATTCAAAATGCGACTACCACTGTCTTTGATATAGCTCGATTTTTTTTCGTGGCTTTGACCTGAGTTGGCTTGATGTTCAATCACTACAGGGTTGTTGGTATCTGCCATTTTATGTCCGCTTCAATCACCCATTTCATTCATGGATTAAAATGTAACGTGTAACGCATTTTCCATCTAGGAAAAACATTCGTTCTAGATCATAAATTTGCGCTATCCCTAATGATAATAACTTGTTAAAATTGTTATCGGAATTTATGGGGCGCTTATGAAGTGTTGGAAAGAAAATAGACTGAAAAAGCACCTATCGATTACTTTACTATTGTTGATATATGTCGCTTTGCTAGCGTATTTATCTAAATATATCGTTTAGTTTAGATGAATCAATAGGTTGCTATTTTGTTAACTACATGTCGTCGTATTCTTCGATCGCAGTGCCTTCGATCACATACGCTGTTTCGGCCAGATCGTGGCTAACACTTTCTGTTTTCAGTGTCCCAATCAGATAAATTACATCCCAGAGCTGCTGGATTGGAGCACCTTGCGGATATTTCACATAAATAATTTGGTTTGGTGGCGGTGGCGGCACGTGAATGCATGCGCCAAAGTAGGGCACCAGTAGAAACTCAGTAACGTTATTGGCGTCACCTTCCAGTGGGATCACAAAGCCGGGTATTTTGACCATGCTGCCATTGAGCTCTTTTCTAACCCCGCCGATTTTTGATTGTGCAGCCGTCATTTCGCCATCATGGTTCAATGCAGGCATACCATCGGCGTTGAATTGGTTACGTTCGCTCTCCGGGATCAGATCGATCCAATCGAGCGTCAGTACTTGTTCATTACTCTGTGCGTACATCGGTAACAAGCCTGATAGCAGCAGCATGCTGATAAGCAGTAGTTTTTTCATCGTTAAGTCCTAAATTCGAATGGTCATTCCATCGCTAAGTGATTGTCTATAGGCGCGTAGAGCAGGGATAACACCAATAATAATGCCAGCCAGCTGTACATAAGCTAATAATTGCCACTCATAGCCGCTTAAGGTGCTGAGTGTGATTTGAATGCCATAATGCTGCGCAATAAAAGGTTGCGCCAGTGCGAGCAGTGAATATAACCCCGCTAATCCAACGCAGATGCCAATGAAGGTCAGCGTCGTCGCTTCGCTGATAAGCAGAGCAAAAATATGTTTAGGTTGTGCACCCATGGCGCGCAGAATCGCCATTTCACGGCGTCTTTCCTGCAAGCTTGTCAGTAAGCTGCTGAGCATACCAAGTAACCCTGCCGCCACCACAAAGACCGACACCGCCATTAAAGCTTGTTCTGCTATTGACATCATACCCCACAGTTCTTGCAGAGCGACGCCGGGCATAATGGCGCTCAAAGGTTCTTGGCGATAGTTATTGATTTCACGTTGCAGTGCAAAGGTTTGAATTCTCGATTTTAAACCGATCAACATGGCGGTGATCTGCTTGGGTTGAAAGTTGTGTTGTTCAAGCTGCTCTTTGGATGGCGAATTGCCTAAATGCGCACCCGATTCCCAACCCACGTGAATGGCTTCAATTGCTTCTAATGAGACATGCACTGTTTTGTCTACGGGCGTTCCCGTTGGCGCTAAAATCCCCACTACTTTGAAAGGGAGGTTGTCGTGGCGGCTAAAACCCACATCGCTGATCCCATGCGCAATAATGATGTCACTGCCAATATGGTAACCTAAGGTTTCGGCGACATCTGAACCCAATACCGTTTCAAATAAACCATGAAACTCAGTGCCTTGAGAGAAGGTGAGTGGTTGCTTACTTCCATATTTGAAATGCTCGAAATAATGGTGATTGGTGCCCATAACGCGAAACCCTTGGTGTGAGTCACCCAAGGAAATGGGGATCGCCCACTTGACGCTGCGATGCTCACTGAAGGCTTGGTAGCTTTTCCAGTCGATATTATTGGTGGCATTACCAATTCTAAATACCGAATAGAGCAGCAAGTTGACTTGTCCAGAGCGGCCACCGACGATTAGATCCGTCCCTGAAATGGTGTTGGCAAAGCTCTCTTTGGCTTGAGTTCGAATGCGTTCAACCCCCATTAACAGAATGACTGAAATGGCAACCGTCAGAATGGAGAGTAGCGCTGTGGTTTTGCGGTTAAGTACGCTTTTCCACGCCAGATTGGTAATTACATTCATGCTGTCACTCCTGCCTGATTCAATTGAGGGAGGTAAACTGCGCGGTCAAATAAAGCTTCTAAGGTGGGATCGTGGCTCACAAACACCAGTGTTGAACCTGCCCGATTCGCCTCTTCCAATAGCAGTTCGATAAACGCGAGTCGATTGTCGTGATCCAGCGCCGAGGTTGGCTCATCAGCGATGATCAGCTTGGGTTCGCCAATCAGTGCTCTCGCCGCCGCGACACGCTGCTGCTGGCCAATACTCAGTTCGATAACCGGTTTAGTCAGTAGTTCAGGTGCAAGATGTAGGCGAGTGAGTAACTGTTTTGCTTTCTCAATCAGATCGCCTGCCACATTCTGCTTGCGAGTGCTGGAAAAATGGCAAGGTAGCGTAACGTTTTCAATCACTGAGAGATAAGGCAATAAATTAAATTGTTGGAAAATGTAGCCAATGTGATCGGCTCGAAAACGATCCCGTTGACGGGAAGTTAACGTCGACAGGTTGGTGCCTAAAATAGAGACCTCCCCTCGTTGTGCTTGGTTGATCCCAGTCAGTAAGCTCAGTAAGGTCGATTTGCCACAACCACTTGGCCCTTTAATAAAAAGGTGCTCTCCACGTTTTACACAAAGATCTTGGATAGATAAGGCTGGTTGTGAGCTATTCGGCCAACGAAATTCGACCTCTTTCAATTCAATGACAGACGTCAGCGATAGAATATGCAAATCACTCATTGTGAATTCCTTTAACGACAGTGAACCTAGAGTAAGTATGTGCTTACTCCAGGTTGTTGCTTATACGCCTTAAAACGTAATGCGAGTGCTGTTTGTTTTCAACTCAGAGGCAGATTGTGCTTTGTCCGTCAGTACATTGGCAGAGATAGTTTGGGTATTTGGGAACAAGTTAAACCATTGCGTGTCGAGGTACTGCAATTGCGGCATGTTATCGCAGTGATATTGGTACTGAATCGTGAATTCACCGTGACCACTGTGCTCGCCTTCATCATGCACATCTTTTTTATGGTCATGGTTTGCGTGTTGAGCATCTTTATCTTGATGTTTATCATCATGTTTTTCATGATGGTCGTGGTCGTGGTCGTGGTCGTGGTCGTGGTCGTGGTCGTGGTCGTGGTCGTGGTCGTGGTCGTGGTCGTGGTCGTGGTCGTGGTGCTCACCATTTAACGTATGCGCGATACGACTTTCTTCTAAATGACACTTGGCCGGAGCGGGCAGTTGGAAAATGCCATCGGCGTGGCTGAACTGCTCAAGGACTTTATTTAAGCGCTGTTGTTGTTCATCATTTTGTGGTGCATGTTCAAAGCCGACTACATCAGCGCCGGGGGCGGTGATTTCAATCAGTAAATCTTGCCCATCTTGAGCAATATTGAACTCGACGTGGCCATGTACATGAGCCTCATGTTGGCGAAACTCTTCATTTGCCAGTGCTGGCGTGCTTAAAATTAGGCCGATAGAGAGAGCGAGTTTACGTTGGATAAACATTGGGTGATTCCTTTTAAACATCAAAATAGCCCTTAGCGCGTTGGCTTTGGGTAACAAATCATAAATAACTAGATAAGACGTCTAAAAGTGAGGAGGTGAGCGAGCAAGATAAGCGTAATGAACTGAGGGGCGACGCTGAGTTTTCTCTACTGATGATCGAATTTCGCTGCCACAAACGGCAGGAAGGATAGGCAGCGCACTGCTTAGACCATTTTGAAAGCCAGAAAAAAGTTGGCAATGATGCTGCGCGTGATGCGCAGGATTAGTATCGAGGTGATGATCTACATAAGCGACATTCAACCATAGCATCAGCAGCATGGCACATAATGCAATGCTTTGAGCTCGGTAATGGGGGCAACGTAGACGGGTAAACATCAAACCAATACAGTAGTAAAATGATAATTGTTATAATATAACAATATTGTGAGAATAAAGCGTACTCTTATTTTTATAAAAGCACCTTTCACCACGATATGTTTAGCAAAGGCAGCCGTGTTATCGGCCACCTAAGGTTATTATAAATTCTGTTTGATCAAGCCTAAAACCGTTTGAATTTCCTCATCACTCAATGCACCTTCCTTAACAAACAGTACCTTACCTTGCTTATCTTGAACGATGATCGCTGATGATTCCTCTTTTAAATCCCACGCTTTGGCTACATTTCCCGCTTCATCTAGCACCATGGAAGACCACGGAAACTCTTTCTTGCTGTCTTGAGCGGAAGATTTGACAAACGATCCTGTGCCCCAAATCGCATCATCTTGGTTGATGATCGAGGTGGTTTGATAACTTTCTGCGGGAAATTGTGCGGCCGTAATGGCAGCCATCAATGGTGCATTTAACGCTTTAGCACTGCTGCGACCAGCAATGGCTTGAATGACGCGCACTTTGCCTAGCAGTTGGCTGGTATCCCAAGTTTGAAAGGCCGTTTTATCATCTTGTAGGATGATTTCACCATATTTTTCCACTGAAACATCAGCAACTTGCTGACCTTGGGTAATGTTGTGTGCCATGGCAAGCGCTGGACAGCAGGCCATTAGAATGGCGATCACTCGTTTACTTTTCATTGTAGGGGTCCCTTTTAGTTGAGCAACAAAGGTATAGCATAGAATCAATAAAACCACGAAAAGAGGCCATTAAGCGGTTAACAAAATTCTAACAAAGCCTCAATTCTACAGGCTTTATTCGCTGAGCTGGGGTGGGAAGCAGATGCCTGTTCCTCCTAACCCACAATAACCATTCGGATTTTTAGCTAAATATTGTTGATGATAGCTTTCGGCGTAGTAGTAAGGACCAGCGGGTGCAATTTCGGTGGTAATTAAGGCTCGTTGACTGGCTGACAACGCCTGCTGGTATCGCTGCTTTGAGGCTTGTGCTATTTGCTGTTGTTGTTCTGAATAGGTATAGATAGCGGAGCGATACTGAGTGCCTTTATCGTTACCTTGACGCATGCCTTGGGTCGGATCGTGCTTTTCCCAAAAATGACTTAATAGCTTTTCTAATGGTAAGCGCTGTGGATCAAAGATTACGCGTACCACTTCAGTATGGCCAGTTTCACCACTGCATACTTCTTCGTAAGTTGGGTTTGGGGTAAAGCCGCCGGCATAGCCTACTGAAGTCGACACCACACCATCGAGTTGCCAAAATAAGCGTTCAGCGCCCCAAAAACAGCCCATACCAATCACTATTTGTTGCTGATGCTCATTAGGCTGCTCAGTGATGTTGCTGTGGTTAACGTAATGAATTTCCTCCACTGACATAGGGGTTTCTCGTCCTTTCAGTGCTGTTTGTGCGCTGACCATTGTTTGTTTATTGAGCATGAGCTTTCCTTTTATGTACCGATTTTTGGCTTTATTTATTGTTGTTGAGTCACTGTTTCACATTCAGCCCGAATAATTGACTGATTTCATACAGACGGAGCTTGCTATTGGCGGTATGATTTCCATCCATTAACGATCTGTTTACTCAACTGTTCCTTTAATTAAGCATGAGACGAAAATCATTACCAGTTCTATTCACGATGCTACTTATTTCCACTTCGGCGTATGCCAAGGTGGCGTTAACCATTAATGGTTTAGAGGGTGAATTAGAAAACAACGTTGAAGCCTATTTATCGTCGATTCCAGAGAGCGACTATTCAACGCATCTTCGTTTTCAATCTCGTTTAGAGAAAAGCATGACGGAAGCGCTTGTCGCGCTGGGTTACTACCATCCTCAATTTGAGTTTGTGGTGGTGAGCGATGAGCAAGAGCTGATGGTCAATATCAATCCTGGACCGCTAACAACCATTAAAGAGATGGATGTGGTGATTAGCGGGGAAGCTGAATCTGATGCTGATTTTGCCAATCTCATTAACCGCAATGCCCTTAAAGTGGGCGCGGCGGTTAATCATGGCCAGTACGATGCTTTGAAATCGGGTATCCGTAACTTAGCGTTGCAAAAAGGTTATTTTAACGGGAATTTTGAATTAAGCCGTTTGGAAGTTGCGCCAGAGTTGAATGAAGCTTTCGTACGCCTTCATTTTAACAGTGGTATTCGTTACCATTTTGGTCCTTCGCTCATTACTGGCAGCCAAATTGAAGATCAGCGAGTTCGCTCGCTTCAGCCCTATAAAACCAATGATCCTTACCTTGTTTCCAAGGTAGGGGAATATAACCAAAACTTATCCAATACCGATTGGTTTTCCTCTGTTTTTGTTGAACCCGATCTTAGCCAACTGGAGAACGGTCGCGAACTGCCGATGAAGGTTTCCCTTGCACCGCAAGCTCGAAATCAGCTTGAAACCGGTTTAGGTTACTCAACGGATGTGGGAGTGCGTGGTTCATTCAAGTGGAAGAAACCTTGGGTTAACAGCCTCGGCCACAGTTTTGATAGCAGCTTCTCCCTTTCTGCCCCAGAGCAGACCATTACCGCTGGCTACAAAATACCGCTAGAAGATGTGCGGCGTGAATATTATCGAATTCAGTATGGAATGAAGAATGTCGATAACCGTGATACGAAGAGTTTGGAGTCTAACTTATCGTTTGAACGCCACTGGCTGCGTGATGGTGGTTGGCATCGAACCCTATTCGTTCGTTATTTGATAGAAAACTACGAACAAGGTTTGCAAAGCGATGTCGGCCAGTTTGTATTACCGGGAGCGACCTATTCTCGTACGCGTGTTCGTGGTGGTTCAATGCCGATGTGGGGCGATAAACAGAGCATCACACTTGAGTATGGCGATCCAAATTTCGTCTCTGAAACGCGTGTGGTGCGGTTGTTGGCGGGCACGGCTTGGATACGCAGCGCTGGGCAAAACCACCGTGGTTTATTGCGTTTAGACGGCGGCGCAAACTTCAGTGAAGAGTTTGACAAACTCTCGCCTTCTCTGCGCTTCTTTGCTGGTGGCGATAACAATTTACGAGGGTATAGCTATCAATCTATCTCACCTAAAGATGCCAGCGGCGCACTGACTGGGGCCAAATACATCGCCACCAGTTCGTTGGAGTATCAATATCGCTTGGTTGGAAATTGGTGGGGCGCACTGTTTGTCGATTACGGCGATGCCTTTAATGACTCACCGGATTGGAAAACCGGTGTGGGAGCCGGGATTCGCTGGGCTTCTCCGGTTGGACCGATCCGCTTAGATTTTGCATGGGGGCTTGACGCTAATCCCGGCGATGAATTTCAGCTGCATTTCACCTTGGGGCCTGAACTATGACCAAAGTGATGTTGAAGATAACCAAATGGGCATCGGCGATTTTATTCACCTTGTTGGGCGCGGTATTTATTGCACTCGCAGCCTTGTTGTTTACCAATACAGGGCTTAACGGTCTGTTGTGGGGAGCACAAAAAGCGCTGCCACAACTGCAGGTTGCCAGCGCTCAAGGTGCAATTTTTCCACGTTTCACGCTCAACCAAGTCACCTTTTCCGATGAAGCATTAAAGCTCGATCTCGATGTGCAGCGCGTGACATTAGCCATAAGTGCTAGCTGCTTATTGGAGCCTTCAATTTGCTTAAATGAACTTGCGATCAGTGGATTAAGGCTGGCACTGCCAGAGCTTCCCCCTTCGACGCAAGGTGAGCCTTCGTCTGCCTCTGATCCCATTACGTCAATCTCTACACCGGTGCCAATTAAGGTTGGCCGTGTGGAGCTCAATGATATTCAGCTGGATATTTTGGGTAATACGCTGGCATGGAAGCAATTTTCTACTCATGCCTCATTTCAAGGTAATCGCTTACGGATTGGCAAAACCAGTTGGAGCGATATTCAACTGAAGCTTGCGACCAATGAAGATGTCGATTCAGCCTCAAGCGCACAATCTAAATCCACTCCATCCACAACCGTATCATCGACGGCGGCACCTGCGGTGAAAACGCCCATCACCTTGCCAGAAGTGATCATTCCGCTGCAATTGGAAGTGGAGCGTTTTGATATCAATCAGTTTACTCTTCAGCAAGCTGAGCCTTTGGTTGTCAAGCATCTTGGTTTGGTCGCCAATGCTTATCAGAGCAGTGTTTCATTAAAATCACTTGAGCTTGAGCTGCCACAATTGATTGCCAACCTAAAAGCTGATGCGCAGTTGAAGGGAGACTATCCGCTCAATCTCTCTTTAAAAAGCACGCTCAAAGTGGCCGAAGCTCAGGGGCAAACACTGGCGCTAGAGGCTTCGGGTAGCTTGGGTGATTTAACGCTCAACGCGAAATTGGGCGGGCTTGCGCAAGCAAACTTAAATGCGCAATTGGCGCTACTGCAACCTGAGATCCCGTTTGATATTTCGTTGGATGATGTTCAAGCACAGTGGCCATTGATTGGGCAAGGAGACTATTTTGTTCGCGTGCCGAGTTTAAAAACTCAAGGCTCACTCGACGGATATAGCGTGGCGCTCAATGGCCAATTGCAAGGTAAAGATCTGCCCGATGTGACGCTGGATGTTGCTGGTAAAGGCACTTTACAGCAAATCAACTTAGATTCTTTGCTAATCGACACCTTAGGGGGGCAAATTGCTGGCCAAGTGATGGCCAACTGGCAAGCCCCAATTCACTGGCAAGCGGCGCTGAATTTAGAACAGATTCAGCCGGGATTACAGTGGCCGCAAGCCGAAGGCGTGATCAGCGGTAAGCTCGAAACCACGGGTGAGCTGACCGAGCAGGGCGGTTGGAACGTTGCGCTGCCTATTTTGGATATTGAGGGTGTGTTGCGTGGCTACCCACTGAATATTGAAGGTCAATTAAACGCATCAGATATGACAGGGAAAGGCGCTTTTACTGTGTCGACCAGCGGCTTAACGTTAGCCCATGGACCCAACCAGATTACGGCCAAAGGTGAGCTGGATAAAGAGTGGCGTATGGGCTTATCGGTTGATTTTGCTGATCTGGTGAAAAGTGTTCCTGATTTGCACGGCAAAGTGATTGGCGATATTTATCTGCGTGGTGATTTACAGCAGCCACAAATCAAGCTGCGCCTCAATGCAAATGATCTTGCTTGGCAGCAACAAGCGACCTTAAAGCAGGTGACTTTAACTGGTGATGTTACGCCACTTCCTGTGCCACAAGCCGAAGTGAAATTGCAGGCGAGCCAGTTGAGCTACCAGCAGCAGTTAGTTGATAGTGTGGACTTGCGTTTTTCAGGCACGCAGGCGCAGCATCAACTGAGCTTAGACGTCATTTCAAATCTGATTTCAACCAGCTTGGCGATCAGCGGATCTTTTGAAGATAAGCCGACGATGCAGTGGCAAGGTGCGCTGGAACGAGTACAACTGTCCACAGAACAAGGGCCGTGGCTATTAAACCAAGCGACACCTGTTGCGGTTAATATCGAGAAACAACAAGCTACGATTGCCGCGCATTGTTGGCAGCAAGAGGGAGCATCGCTCTGCTTAGATAAAGATGCGACTGTGGGGCAAAGTGGCGCGGCCGAGCTTTCTCTCAACCATTTTGATTTTCAGCAAATCGCAATGTTTTTACCGCAAGAGACTCAACTTAAAGGCCAAGCCGATGTCAGTCTCACAGCTCAATGGGCGCCCAATACTGCGCCTCAAGCGAAAGTGTCACTCAGCTTAAGCCAAGGTGCAGTCACGCAGCACATCGACCAAGCCATTACTTTAGGTTGGGATAGCGTCACTATTGAAAGTACGCTTGAACAGAACAAGCTGTTTGCTCGTTGGCTAGTGGATGTGACCGATAATGGCGATCTGTCGGGGCAAATCACCATTGCGGATCTAATGGCAAAAGAAAAAATGATGGATGGCGCATTAACGCTTTCCACTTTTAATATTGATTTTCTACAGCCGCTGCTTGGGGATTATAGCCAAGCGAAATCGAAGATTAGCAGTCAACTTGCCTTCAGTGGGCCGATGTTGCACCCGAAAGTGATAGGCAGCGTGGTGGTGGATGACATTGTCGTCAAAGGCGATATTTCGCCGCTGGATGTTACCTCGGGCCGAGTGGCGATGGACTTTAATGGTTACCAAGCCTTGCTCAATGCTGCGATTCAAACTGCGGATGGCGAGTTGAGTATCAAGGGGGATGCCGACTGGCAGAAAATGGAGCAGTGGCGTGCCAACCTGCGTGTGTTGGCCGATGAGCTATTGGTGGATCTGCCGCCTATCGTCAAGATTAAAGTTATCCCAGACATGAGCATCACATTGGAGCCTCAGCTGGCAACCGTGACGGGGAATATTAACCTGCCTTGGGGACGTATCGTGGTAGAAGAGTTGCCTCCGAGCGCGATTGGTGTCTCCAAAGATCAAGTGATATTGGACGCAGCTTTACAGCCTGTCAGCGAGCAAAGCGCCATGCCATTTAACGTTGAAACGAATGTAAACATCTCGATTGGTGATGATTTCCGGCTCAGTGCCTTTGGTTTGCAAGGCGGCTTGATTGGCCGCCTCAATGTGGCGCAAAAGGATAAAGGCCCTTTTATTACTGGAGAGGTAAATATCCAAAATGGTTCGTATCGATCCTTTGGACAAGATTTGCTGATCCAAGAAGGCAAAATTTTAATGAATGGACCGGTTGATCAACCTTATGTTTCGATTAAAGCGGTGCGCAACCCAGATAACACACAAGATGGCGTGATTGCAGGGGTAAAAGTGACCGGCTCTGCCGATGAACCCGTAGTCTCCATTTTTTCAGAACCCGCGATGCCACAAGCCAATGCACTTTCTTACCTACTTCGTGGTCAGAATATTGATGGCGAGGCGGGTGGCAATGCGATGACCACTGCACTAATTGGTTTGAGCTTGGCACAAAGCGGTAAGGTGGTGGGCGAAATTGGTCAAGCCTTCGGTGTGCAAGATCTGCAATTGGATACGGCCGGTTCCGGTGATGATTCACAAGTGACGGTAAGCGGCTATATTTTACCGGGGCTACAAGTGAAATATGGTGTTGGTATTTTCAGCTCGGTGGGCGAATTTACCGTGCGTTACCGCTTGATGAGGGATTTGTACGTTGAAGCGGTATCCGGCTTAGATAGCGCGGTGGATCTTTTGTATCAGTTTGAATTTAACTAGGGACAGTCATATGCAACATCTGGTTTTTGTCTACGGCACATTACGCCGTGGTGAAAGTAATGCGCATCTGCTTGAGACAAGCGAAATGTTAGGATCGTTCTACACGCCAGCTGACTATGCGCTGTATGATCTAGGTCCATATCCTGGCTTGGCTCAGGGACAGCAATCGATAGTTGGTGAGGTATATCGAGTGGATGAGCAAACACTAGCAAAACTCGATCTTTTAGAAGATATTCCCATCGAATATCGCCGTGAAACGATCGAAACCCCATTTGGCCGTGCGTGGATTTATCTCTATCAAGATCACAGCCGTCTTACTGCTGTGATTAATTCTGGAGACTGGTGCCAACGGGTTTAACGAACGGCGTTGAAAATGGAAATAAAAAAGCCACACCGCATATTAGCAGGATGTGGCTTTTTATTTATAACGACACTTATACCCTTCCTACTTGAAGCTGCAGCGGTGTTGGCTACGTTCGTTCACCCCAATCACATAGTTTGCCTATGCTCATGGGGACTCACTCACTTGCCGCCTACCTGCAACTCCAAGTTGTTTGGGTATATAACTATCGTGACTGTTTAATTATGGTGGCTATTTTTGGGCGCGTTCAAATGAAGTCAGGATTTCAGCTCGCGCGGCAGCGGCATCTTCCCATCCATCGACTTTGACCCATTTGCCCGCTTCAAGCTCTTTATAGCGTTCAAAGAACTGTGTAATTTGCGCTTTCAGTAGTGCTGGCAGGTCATTTACGTCTTGAATGTGGTCGTACTCTTTGGTGAGCTTGGAGTGAGGAACCGCCACCACTTTGGCATCTTCACCAGACTCATCGGTCATCTTCAATACGCCAACTGGGCGGCAGCGAATCACCGAGCCTGGCATGAGCGGGTAAGGGGTGGGCACCAACACATCGACAGGATCGCCATCGAGCGATAAGGTGTGATTCACATAACCGTAGTTGCATGGGTAGAACATAGGTGAAGACATGAAACGGTCCACAAATACCGCGCCAGATTCTTTGTCGACTTCGTATTTGATTGGGTCGGCGTTGGCTGGAATTTCAATCACCACGTAAATATCATCAGGCAGTGATTTTCCTGCCGGAACGTTGTTTAAGCTCATTTAGCATTTCCTTTTTCGTCGCTGGACTTGAATTGTTTTGGGTTGATTAACAGAACGTAAACGCTTGTGTTGCAACTTTAGCGGTAAATAGGAAACGGTGTAAACCGTAAAAAGAGAGTCTTGCCTCATATTTATCGATAAAAAAAGCGCCTAGAGTTAGGCGCTCATTGAGCTGATTTAATCGCGATTGAGTTCCAAGAACTCTTCCAATTTATGGACCATATTTTTTGAACCGCAGAAGAATGGCACACGTTGATGCAGTTCTGTCGGCTTAATATCCAACACGCGATTGACACCGTCAGAAGCAATACCGCCTGCTTGTTCAATCAAAAACGCCATAGGATTGCATTCATACAATAGACGCAGCTTGCCGTTTGGATGGCTTTGCGTGCTTGGGTATAGATAAATCCCACCTTTGAGCAGGTTACGGTGAAAATCCGCCACTAGCGAACCAATGTAACGTGACGTGTAAGGGCGATTATCTTCAGGCACATTCTCTTGGCAGTATTTAATGTATTTTTTGACGCCAGTTGGGAAGCGGATGTAGTTACCTTCATTGATGGAGTAAATTTTACCATCATCGAAGGTCATCATATTGGGGTGTGAAAGATAGAAGGTGCCGAGTGACGGGTCATAAGTAAAGCCATTCACGCCGTTGCCAGTGGTATACACCAACATGGTTGAAGAGCCGTAAATAACATAACCAGCCGCAACCTGTTTATTACCGGGTTGTAAGAAGTCTTCTTGTGTTGGTGGCGTGCCGACTGGCGATACGCGGCGATAAATAGAAAAAATCGTGCCGACAGAGACATTGACATCGATGTTGGATGAGCCGTCCAGCGGGTCCATCAACACCACGTATTTTGCATTTTTGTTGAGCTCTTTGCTGAACGCAACCGCTTCATCTTCTTCTTCACTGGCGACACCACATACTTGATCGCGCGCTTCAAGCGCCGCTTTAAATTTTTCGTTGGCGTACACATCGAGTTTTTGTTGTTCTTCGCCTTGAATATTATCCGTACCAACTGCACCGGTAATATCAGCAAGGCCTGCTTTGTTGATTTCTCTATTAACAATTTTTGCCGCAAGACGAATAGAGGACAACAGAGATGAAAGATCACCGCTTGCGTGGGGGAAGTCATGTTGTTTCTCAACAATAAACTCGCCAAGAGTGCGAATCTCAGACATGTTATTTCCTTAACATAGCTATATAGGGGGGGAGTGATTGTTTCACAACGCATCCTCTTGTTGGGATGTCGGCCGAAACGAGGCACCCATTTGATAACGTTTGGGTAACACTGCGATTTTAGGGCTTAGATCTTTTTAATGGTAATGAAGTAACAGATTGAGATCTCAATTTGTTTGTCGACTTTTTAGAAGTTGCAAACATGCTCGCTTTTCTTAAATGGATGGTGATAATGGAGACAATCACTCACAACGCCATGTGCGAGGCTAGGATTTATGCATATTCACATTCTTGGGATTTGCGGTACGTTTATGGGCGGTGTTGCCGTTTTAGCGCGGCAATTAGGTCATAAAGTTACCGGCAGCGACGCCAACGTTTACCCACCGATGAGTACGTTATTGGAGTCTCAAGGTATCGAGATTATCGAAGGCTTTGACCCTGCCCAATTAGAGCCCAAGCCTGATTTGGTGGTGATTGGCAACGCCATGAGTCGCGGCAATCCGTGTGTTGAATATGTGCTGAACCACAACTTGCGTTACACCTCTGGCCCGCAATGGTTGCAAGAGTTCCTGTTGCATGACCGCTGGGTCCTTGCGGTGGCTGGTACACACGGTAAAACCACCACGTCGAGCATGTTGGCGTGGATCTTAGAAGATTGCGGTTACCAACCGGGCTTTTTGGTGGGAGGCGTACTTGGCAACTTTGGTATTTCTGCGCGTTTGGGCGAAAGCATGTTTTTTGTGGTTGAAGCCGATGAATATGACAGCGCTTTTTTCGATAAGCGTTCTAAGTTTGTCCATTATCACCCACGCACTTTAGTGTTGAACAACTTAGAGTTTGATCATGCGGACATTTTTGACGATCTTGAAGCGATTAAGCGCCAATTTCATCATCTAGTGCGTACTGTTCCGGGCAATGGTCGTATTTTTGCTCCGCAAAAAGAGCGTGCATTAGCGGATGTTCTCGCACGTGGCTGCTGGAGCGAAACCGAGTTTACCGGTGAGCAAGCGCAGTGGAAAGCTGAAAAAATCACGCGTGATGGTTCGCAATTTGATGTGTTCTTTGACAATGAACGCGTGGGGCGCGTAACTTGGGATTTGGTTGGCGATCATAATGTCGATAACGCCTTAATGGCGATTGGCGCGGCGCGTCACGTGGGGGTCACTCCAGATTTAGCCTGTCAAGCTTTGGGCAAATTTATCAATACCAAACGTCGTTTAGAGCTCAAAGGCGAAGTGAACGGTATTACGTTGTATGACGATTTTGCTCATCATCCAACGGCCATTGAACTTACTTTGGGTGGTTTACGTAACAAGGTAGGCGATCAGAAAATTATCGCGGTTTTAGAGCCTCGTTCGGCTACGATGAAGTTGGGTGTACATAAGCAAACTTTAGCGGCGTCATTACAGCAAGCCGATTCAGTTTATCTCTATCAGCCGAACAATCTTGCTTGGTCGGTGCAGGATGTAGCTGATCAATGCTCACAACCAGCGCAAGTGAATGATGATATTGATGCTTTCGTCGCGCAAATTGCGCAGGAAGCCCAGCCGGGCGATCACATTTTGGTGATGAGCAATGGTGGCTTTGAAGGTATTCATAACAAGCTTCTACTTGCATTAAATCAAGCCATGTAATGCCAGCGACAAACGAAATAGAGAGTTATGACAACACAACAGAAAGCCATCACTTTAGCCTTTACTGGCGCTTCAGGTGCTCCTTACGGACTTCGTCTGTTGGAGTGTTTATTGGCTGCAGATTACCGAGTGTATCTGCTGATCTCTTCGGCCGCGCGCGTTGTGCTTGCAACCGAGCACGGTTTGAAGTTGCCCAGTGGGACTGAGGCAGCCAAAGCAGCGTTGGTGGAACATTTACACTGCGATGCCTCACAGCTTGTCGTGTGCGGCAAAGAAGAGTGGTTCTCTCCAGTGGCTTCGGGCTCTGCTGCGCCAAAACAGATGGTGGTGTGCCCATGTTCGGCAGGCAGCGTTGCGGCGATTGCCCATGGCATGTCCGATAATTTGATCGAACGTGCTGCCGATGTAGTGATGAAAGAGCGTGGCCAACTGGTGTTAGTGGTGCGCGAAACTCCGTTTTCCACCTTACATTTAGAAAACATGCTCAAGTTGTCGCAAATGGGCGTCACCATTATGCCCGCAGCCCCCGGTTTTTATCATCAGCCGCAGTCAATTGAAGACTTGGTCGATTTTATGGTAGCGCGTATTTTGGACCATTTAGGCGTTGAACAAGGGCTTGTGCCGCGTTGGGGATATGACTCACGCCCAACGGTGTAGCTTATTGCGTTAATTCCAATTACAATCCACCTCACTCAACGGGGAGCAAATCATTCATCTCAATGAATGCTGCTGAGATCAAGCGTGAGCTTGGGACCCGTAAACCTGAACCAGATAATGCTGGCGTAGGAATTGGGTTAGGATCTCAGAATAGGAATAATGGAATATTCTCATCCTCCTCAAGCCTGTGCCGCTCAACCAAGGAGAGCGACCAGTTGAACACCACTCTTAATACCATTGCACTTGCCACCATCACCTCTTTTTCAGCGCATGCCGCTGACAATATCCTTACCGTTTATACCTATGACTCGTTCGCATCAGAATGGGGCCCGGGACCGGCGATTGAAAAAGCATTCGAAGCACAATGCGCTTGCGAGCTTCAGTTTGTGGCACTCGATGATGGGGTATCGATCCTAAACCGTTTGCGTCTTGAAGGTAATAACAGTAAAGCAGACATCGTACTCGGTTTAGATAACAACTTAATGGCCGAGGCCAAACAGACTGGCTTATTGGCAGATCATAATGTCGAGACGGGCCAAGTCACGCTACCCGGTGGTTGGAGTGATGAAACATTTGTTCCTTATGATTACGGCTATTTTGCCTTTGTTTACAATAAAGAGAAATTAGCAAACCCACCAAAAAGCTTAAAAGAGTTGGTAGAAAAGCGCGATGATCTTAAAGTGATTTATCAAGATCCGCGAACTTCAACACCCGGTCAAGGCTTACTGCTGTGGATGAAATCTGTCTATGGTGAGAAAGCCAATTTAGCATGGCAACAGCTCGCCAATAAGACGGTGACAGTCACCAAAGGTTGGTCAGAAGCCTATGCGATGTTTCTAAAAGGTGAGTCCGATCTGGTGCTCTCTTACACCACCTCTCCAGCTTATCATTTGATTGCGGAAAATGACGCTAAGTACGCGGCTGCCGATTTTGCCGAAGGACACTACATGCAAGTGGAAGTCGCTGCGAAAGTAAAACACAGTGATAACGGCAAATTGGCCGATGAGTTCATGCACTTTATTTTAAGTGATCAATTTCAGTCGGTGATGCCAACCGGAAACTGGATGTATCCTGTGACGTCTGTCGCGCTACCGAAAGGTTTTGAAACGCTGGTTGTGCCACCAAAGGCGCTTACCTTTAGCGCACAAGAGGTGTCTGAGATGCGTAAAGCGTGGATCCGTGAGTGGCAAACCGCCTTAACGTTTTAAGGTTCGATAAAGTTTGAATGCTATTCCTAAAATAGGCATTGGGGTTGCGATGCTTGTCGCGACCCTTGTCATCAGTGCGTTGGTGGCGTTACTGTTACAAGCACCCAGCTTAAATGTGATGCACGTATGGCAAGACCCGTATTATCGCCATGTTACTCAATTTAGTTTTTACCAAGCCAGCTTGTCGATGCTGCTCAGTGTTGGTTTCGCGGTTCCTGTTGCTCACGCACTTTACCGTCGTCGATTTTGCGGACGTGCACTGCTGATCAAATTGTTTGCAACGACCTTAGTGCTTCCGGTGCTGGTGGGCGTATTTGGTTTGTTGGCCATTTATGGTAATAGCGGTCTGCTCGCCTCGCTGCTCGCGTGGTTTGATAGCAAACTGCCGTTTTCCATTTACGGATTAAACGGTATTTTACTGGCGCATCTGTTTTTTAATCTCCCGTATGCCAGCCGTTTATTGCTGCAAGCGTTAGAGTCGATCCCGGCTGAACAACATAAGTTATGCGCGCATCTTGGCATGAGTCATTGGCACAAATTTCGTTGGGTTGAATGGCCGCGTTTGCGTCAGCAGCTTCCTCATGTCTGTGGTTTGGTGTTCATGCTCTGTTTTACCAGTTTTGCCACTGTGATGGCACTTGGCGGCGGTCCTAAATCAACCACGATTGAGCTGGCGATTTATCAGGCGATCAAATTTGATTTTGATTTACAAGCCGGCGCGCTGCTTGCGCTGTGGCAGATGTTGTTATGCGGAATGTTATCTCTGTCTATTTCACGCTTAGCGAAGCCGTTAGCCATCACAACAGGGCGTCAAGCGAGTGATTATGTGGTTAGTCGAGACAATCGAAAAGCGCAATGTTGGGACGGCGCATGGATCTTCCTTGCCTTGCTGTTAGTACTTCCGCCGCTGGTGATGGTCATCTTGAGTGGTTTAAATTCGCAGCTTTTTCACGTCTTGAGCGATGAACAATTCTGGCGTGCGCTTTGGGCTTCACTGCAAGTGGCGTTATTGGCAAGCGTGGTTGCTGTTTCGGCTGGGGTTGCCATACTCATCACGACTCGCGCTTGGCGCCTGCAGCAGCACAACCGTAAGGCGGACCAACTAGAGTTGATTGGCGCGATTATTTTGGTCACGCCTGGGCTTGTGATCAGCACCGGGCTTTTTCTGTTGCTGCGTATCTGGACCGATGCATTTAGCCTAGCGTATTGGGTGGTTTTTTTCGTCAATGGCTTAATGGCATTGCCATATGTGTTGAAAACATTGGCGCAACCTATGCTGCATATCGCGCAGCAATATCAATGGTTATGTGCCAGCCTTGGCATTAAAGGGTGGCAGCGTTTGCAAGTGATTGAGCTGCGTGCGTTGCGTAAACCCTTAGCGCATGCCTTTGCGATCAGCTTTTTGCTCTCAATGGGGGATTTAAGTGCGATTGCTCTATTTGGTAGCCAAGAGTTTAGAACCTTACCGCTTTACCTGTTCCAACTGCTGGGCAGTTACCAAATGCAAGCGGCGGCGGTGGTTTCCCTTACGCTGTTGCTACTCAGTGTGGGTTGTTTTGCCCTCATTGAGCGGTTATTTCACTCATATTCAAAGGTAAAGCAATGTTAGAACTCAAGGCCGTACACTATGAGTATCAACAGGAGTGGTTTGAATTTTCGCTCTCTGTACCGCGAGGGGCGATTCTCTCTTTGATGGGGCCAAGTGGCGCGGGCAAGTCGACTTTACTGAGCTTAGTTGCGGGCTTTATTGCACCGAAAAGCGGCGATATCCAAGTGCAAGGGCAATCCTTACTTGGGCAGGAGCCACACTTGCGTCCTTTTTCGATGCTGTTTCAAGAGCACAATCTTTTTGCCCATCTCACTGTGCGTGAAAATATTAGCCTTGGGTTACATCCGGGGCTGAAATTAACCACTTCGCAAAAGGCATTGGTTGAGTGTGCCGCGCAGCAAGTGGGTTTGGCTGCGCTACTTGATCGCTTGCCTGAGCAGCTCTCAGGGGGGCAGCGTCAACGAGTTGCTCTGGCGCGCTGTTTTGTACAACCACATCCTATCTGGCTGCTGGATGAGCCTTTTTCCGCCTTGGATCCGCTACTCAGAGAAGAGATGCTGCTTTTGGTTAAGCAGTTAGCCGCAGAAAGAGAGATCACTGTAGTGATGGTGACGCACCATATCAGTGATGCCAAAGCGATTGCGAGCCATTTTGCGTTTATGGCTCAAGGACATGTGTTAGTGAGTGATCGCATTGAGGCACTTTCCGCGCAACACGCAGACGCGCAGCTCAGTGATTTTGTGCGTGCAGGGGAATAAAAAAAACCTCACACGTTTCGGTGAGGTTTTTGCGTCTAATCAGCATTATGACAGGTTAAACTGACTTATCGTTATGCTCTCTGAGCACTTGGAAAATCTCTCGTGATGCTCTTGGTGGTTTGCTGTTGGCTTTCTCTTTATTTGCTTGACGCGCTAATTGGCGCAGACGTTGACGATCCATCTCTGGATAGAGTGCCATCGCATCTTCAATCGCGCTGTCACCTTTCTCCACAATACGATCACGCATCTGTTCGAGCTTATGCAGCATGGCGGTATTTTGTGAATGCTTGTTACGCAGTTTATCCAATGCCGCTTGAATCGGTTCGGCATCGATGGTACGCATCATTTTTCCAATGTATTGCAGTTGGCGGCGTCTGGCTTCCATGCTAAAACGCTGAGCATCTTTGATGGCATCCATCAAATCTTCAGACATCGGAATTTTTGCTAACTGAGACGGCTTCAGAGCAACCAACTCTTCACCCAGTTTTTGTAGCTCAGTCATGTCGTTTTTCATTTCGGTTTTGCTAACCCAAATGATCTCCTCTTCTTCTTCCCAAGGAGCTTTTTGATTCTTACGCGCCATTTTCTTCATCTATTGAGTTATGTATGTCAGCTATTTTAGCAAGAATCGTGGGGAGAAAGCGAAATTCTTGTTATCCTAATGACATTGTTTGCTAATAATTGATGAGATATGGACGTAAAACAACAAGTTGCTCAGCAGCGCATCGAACTTGAAGCGGCGGTTGCTAAGGCATTAGAGATGGCTGCGCTCAGTTCTGATGCTGCCGAAGTGGCGATCACCAAAAGTACCGGCCTGAGTGTTTCGACGCGAATGTGTGAAGTTGAAAACGTAGAATTTAACAGTGATGGGGCATTAGGCATCACTGTGTATCGTGGGCAACGTAAAGGCAGTGCGTCGACGTCAGATCTCAGTGAAAAAGCAATTGCGCAGACGGTCGCTGCAGCGCTTGATATTGCGCTTTACACTTCTGAAGATCCTTATGCAGGCCCTGCACCTAAAGAGTTAATGGTGCGAAATATTCCTGATTTAGATCTCTTCCATCCGGATGAACCTAACCCGGACATGGCCGCTAAAATTGCCATTGCTGCAGAAGAGAAAGCGTTAGCTTACAGCAACAAGATCAAACAAAGTGATGGCGCAAGTTATGACAGCCATTACGGTGTGAAAGTGTATGGTAATAGCCATGGTTTGCTCGCGAGTTATGCCTCTAGCCGTCATAGTATTAGCTGCTGCGTGATCGGTGAGGGTAAAAATGGTGAGATGGAGCGTGATTATAGCTATACCGTTGCACGTCACCGCGACGATTTATGGTCGCCAGAGCTGGTCGGGCAACAAGCTGCAGAAAAAACCATCAGCCGTTTAGATGCAAAAAAACTGAAGACGGGCAAAGTTCCGGTGATGTTTGCCGCAGATGTAGCGACAGGTTTGATTGGCCATTTGGTGATGGCGATCAGTGGTGGCAGCTTGTATCGTAAATCTTCCTTTTTACTTGATAAGTTAGGCGAGAAAATTTTACCCGATTGGTTCAATATTGCCGAAAAACCCCATGTATTACGTGCGTTGGCATCAAGCCCATTTGATAGTGAAGGGGTATTTACTCAAGACCGCCAAATCATTACTGATGGCGTGCTCTCGACTTATCTTCTGAGCAGCTATGCCGCTCGTAAAATGAAGATGACTCCAACTGGTCACGCGGGTGGCATCCATAACTGGTATGTTCAATCCACAGGGCAAAATTTTGAGCAGATGCTCAAAGCGTTGGGTACAGGTTTGTTAGTCACTGAAGTGATGGGCCAAGGTGTTAATGCAGTGACAGGTGATTATTCGCGTGGCGCCGCTGGTTTCTGGGTTGAAAACGGTGTGATTCAATACCCTGTATCTGAGATTACTATCGCGGGTAATTTGAAAGATATGTTCCAGCAAATGGTGGCGGTAGGGAGTGATGTCGAAACACGCTCGCAAATCCAAACTGGGTCTATTTTACTTGAATCGATGAAAATTGCGGGCGAATAATCGCTTAAGCTGAATATGAAAAAGCTTGGTATAACAACCAAGCTTTTTTTATGGGTGGTTTGGGTATGTATCACTATAGGGTTACATCAAAATAGGGCTACATCAAAATGGTCGCCAAGCCGAGAAAGACCGAAAGCCCAACCACATCGGTGACGGTTGTTAACGCCATTCCGCCAGCAAGAGCCGGGTCGATTTTCATTTTTTTCAGTAAAATTGGGATGGTGACGCCGGCGATCCCGGCAATGAGTAGGTTGGCCATCATTGCTGCGGAAATGATGCCGCCAAGCATCCAATTGCCTTTCCATGCCACCACAATGCCGCCAATGATGGTGGCCCACATGATGCCATTTAAAAAACCGATCGCGGCTTCTTTGAATAGCAATTCACGTTGGTTACTGTCACCGATATGTCCTAAGGCTAAACCACGAATGACCAAGGCCACGGTTTGGTTACCTGCGACACCACCCATTGAGGGCACTATGGTCATTAGCACGGCAATGGCGGCCATTTGATCCAGTGTTGCTTCAAACATGTTGGAAACAGAAGCAGCGGCGAGGGCGGCCAAAACATTTGCCCCAAGCCAGATGGTCCGTTTACGTGCGGATTTGACTACCGGCGCAAAGGTATCTTCGTCATCGTTCATACCAGCCATACTCATCATTGAGTGTTCGGCATCTTCACGAATGATGTCAACGACGTCATCAATGGTGATACGACCGACCAAGTGCTGGTTTTCATCCACCACAGGCGCGGACACCCAGTTGCGTCGTTCAAACAGGCTGGCAACATCTGAGTCGCTGGTGGTGACTAAAATCGCCTCATCGGCATCATCCATCACTTCACTCACTGGAATATCTGGTTGTGTGGTCAGCAGAGTGGTGAGTGAGAGATGCCCAATCAGCTTACTTTCATCGTCAATCACGTAAAGTGCATCGGTTGCTTCGGGCAGATCGCCGCGCATGCGTAAATAGCGTAAAACCACGTCAATATCAACGTCACCACGAATGGTGATCACGTCGGTATTCATGATCCCGCCGGCTGTTTCCTCTGAATAGGAGAGCGCGGTTTCAACGCGCTGGCGATCAGCGCTGTCCATCTGCGAAAGCACTTCGCGTGACACGTCATCTGGCAAGCTACGCAGTACATAGGCCACGTCATCGGTGTCCATGCCTTCGGTCGCTTCTGCCAGTTTTTCGGGTGCCATTTTGGAAACTAGGGCATCTTTGACGTCTTCGTTGAGCTCATCAAGGATTTCACCGTAGTCTTCTGGGTCGGTGAGTTGCCATAACACCTCCCGGCTTTTACGTGGAGAGGCTTCTAAGAGGTGAGCAATATCTTCTGGCTCCATGTCCTGCAATTGGCGACGGACATGGACAAAACGACCATTTTCTAAAGCTTCGCTGACTTCTTGGAGGGTTAGGTGAGCTTGATCAAATTCAATTTGCTCGGCCATGGTTTCCCCCTACTTAGGATTCTTACAATGTGTTGAATAGTAACTTAATTCTAGGCCTTATTTAATAAGTTCTTATTAAGCACTGAATTTATTTTGACTATCAGGGGCGCGCATGCGCTGTCTGTGGGAGAGTGGAGTGTAAGCCTTGTGCTTACTCGTCTTCATCGAATTTATGTTCAATCAGCGAACTAACCGCTTGCAAAGCAGGCTCTGCTTGTGAGCCTTCAGCATTGATGGTGATGTATTGACCTTGTGCGGATTCGAGCATCAATAAACCCATTACACTATCTGCAGTGGCTTCTTTTCCTTCTTCACTTTGAATGGTGACCACCGCATCAAAAGATTGCGACAGTTCAACCAGCTTAACGGCTGCACGAGCATGAAGGCCCAAGCGATTTTGGATTAAAACCGTTTTACTTAATAGTGGCATACCATCGCTCCTATTGCTGTTTTTCTAATGATGTATGGCGTATCTGTACTTGGTGACCCAATTGAGCAAAGTACTCGCCAAGCTGTTGAGTCAGGTAAACGGAGCGGTGCTTACCACCGGTGCAACCAATCGCAATTGTGAGATAACTACGGTTGTTTTTTTCGAGCATCGGCAGCCAGTATTCAACAAACTTTTGAATTTGTTGTTTAAGTTCAATTACTTCACTATGGCGTTCAAGAAACGACTTAATTGGTGCATCCAGGCCAGTTAATGGGCGAAGATCGGGTTCCCAGTGTGGGTTGGGTAAAAAACGCACATCAAACACGTAGTCTGCATCGCTGGGTAGTCCATATTTGAAGCCAAAAGACTGAAAGACCATCACCAGATCTTTGCGCTCACGTCCTTCAATTCGCATGCGTACGGTTTCGCTCAACTCATGCAGCGATTGATTACTGCTATCGAGCACTAAATCGGCTTGCTCTTTGAGCGGCGCAAGCAGCGACTTTTCCAATTCAATCGCTTGCGCAAGTGAAGGTTTATCGGCGTTTAATGAGAGAGGATGGATACGACGCGTTTCGCTGTAGCGCTTGAGTAGTGTCTCTTTACTGGCATCGAGAAACAGCACACTAACATCGTTATTCTGTTTTAGCTGCTCTAAAACATCCGCAACCAAACTAGGCTCTTGGGGCAAGTTACGGATATCAATGCTCACTGCGACATTTTGTTTGCTGCCTTGGACTGATTGAATAAACGCATCCAACAAGTTGACGGGAAGGTTATCGACACAATAGTAGCCGAGATCCTCCAGTACTCGTAAAGCAACGCTTTTCCCTGCGCCTGATTGACCACTCACAACGATTAAACGCATAGTTTCGGCTCGGTGGTTATTGGTTAGTCATGATGTCGTACAGCTCTTGATCGCTTTGTGCACTTCGAAGCTGTTTTAAAACTTGTTTGTCATTGAGGCGCTCGGCCATACAAGCGAGCGTTTTTAAATGCTCTTTGCACTGCTCTTCAGGAACGAGCAACGCAAATAGTAGATCGACAGGTCGATTATCAATAGCATCAAACTCAATCGGTTCTTCACACTGCAGCAAAACGGCAATGGCACGATCACTGTTGGTCATTCTTGCATGAGGAATGGCGATGCCATTACCAATACCAGTACTGCCCATTTTTTCTCGGCTGAGCATGCATTCAAACAGCTCGGTTGAATTTTGACCTGAATATTCAGCAGCGATTTCGCTAATGATTTCTAGGGCTCTTTTTTTACTGGTGCATTGGACCGCACTTTTCGTGCAGTCCAATGAGAGTACTTCGCTTAATTGCATGATTAATGACTACTTAGCTTTTCTTTATGCTTGTTGAGTTGTCTTACGAGTTTATCCACTAAACTATCAATGGCAGCATACATATTTTCATTGTCGGCTACGGCGTGGATATCACCTTGATTTATGTGGAGCGTAGCTTCAGCGATCTGTTGTACTTTTTCAACACGTAAAACAACCTGTACGTTATTGATATGGTCAAAAAATCGCTCAAGTTTTTGAAACTTCGAGTTTACATAGTCTTGCATTGAATCGGTCAGATCAATGTGATGGGCATTAATGTTGATTTGCATAGACTTTCCTTCTCTATTTTGTGCCTTACAGTAGGCGTTTGCGCTGACTCGATGGAGCAATGCCCAACGATTCACGGTATTTAGCTATCGTCCGTCTAGCTACCTGAATCCCTTGGTCAGCCAGTAGATCTGCAATTTTACTGTCACTTAATGGTTTGGCTGTATTTTCAGCGGCCACCAGTTTTTTAATCAGTGCTCGTATTGCAGTCGATGAACACTCTCCCCCGCTGTCGGTACTGACATGGCTGGAGAAGAAGTATTTCAATTCGAAAATACCACGCGGAGTATGCATGTACTTCTGCGTTGTCACCCTTGATATGGTGGATTCATGCATTTCTACCGCTAAAGCAACGTCATTGAGTACCATTGGCTTCATCGCCTCTTCACCATACTCAAAGAAATCACGTTGATGTTCAACAATACACTTGGCAACTTTGAGCAGTGTCTCGTTTCTACTTTCTAAACTCTTAATAAGCCATTTTGCTTCTTGCAAATTGCTGCGAATGTAGTTGCTATCGGCACTGTTACCTTTGCCTAATGCTGCATACTGTTGATTTATCTTAAGTTTTGGTACGCTATCTGGGTTTATTGTGACCACCCATTTGCCGTGATCTTTGTAAACAGACACGTCAGGCACAACGTATTCGGCGTGCTCGGTTGAAATGTTATTTCCCGGTCTTGGGTCAAGTTGTTGAATGAGCTGCAATACCTCTCGCAGATCTTCTTCTTTTAACTTGGTTTCTTTGATGATCAACTTGTAGTCACGGTTGCCGAGCAGATCAATGTGTTGGATCAGCAGCTGTTTAGCTTCTTCTAACCAAGGGGTACTGGCAGGGTAGGTCGCTAATTGTAAAAGCAGGCAGTCTTGAAGGTTGACTGAAGCCACACCGAGGGGATCAAACTGCTGAACACGTTTACGAACGGCTTCAATTTCATCAAGCTCGATATTTTCATCGGCAAAGCTTTCTAAAATATCATCCAAAGAAACGGTGAGATAACCGTAGTCATCGATGGCGTCAATCAAGGCAAGAGCAATGCTGCGGTCGGTGTCGCTAAACGGTGTGAGATCTAATTGCCACAGTAGATAATCTTGCAGGGTTTGCGTTGTTTCACCTTGGTACACGGGCATGTCATCATCAAGGGCGATCCCTGTGCTGCCTGTGTTCGCGCTGTAGACATCATCCCATGTGGTGTCGATCTCAAGCTCGCTGCTGATTTCGGATTTTTCAATTAAGTCAGAGCTGTCTTGTGGCTCAATATCTAACACCTCAGCACTGGTTTCTTTCTCCTCATTGATGCTATGAACATCGGCGGTGGCATTCTCTTCATAGGCATCTTCAACATCCAATAATGGATTAGACTCTAGAGCCTCTTGGATCTCTTGCTGGAGTTCCAATGTGGAGAGTTGCAACAAACGAATGGCTTGTTGTAACTGCGGTGTCATCGCTAATTGTTGGCCGAGCTTCAGTTGTAATGAGGGTTTCATTCAGTGCCAGTTACCTTATTATTTTTAGAATTGATGTCACTCTCTACTTAATCATAGACGGAATTGTTCACCGAGATAAACTTGTTTTACCTCTTCATTATTGAGCACGTCATGTGGTGTACCTTCTGCGATCAAACGACCCTGGCTTACAATATAGGCTTTTTCACAGACGTCCAATGTTTCTCGAACGTTGTGGTCTGTGATTAAAACGCCTAAGCCACGATCTCGCAGGTGTTGGATGATCTTTTTAATGTCGATAACGGAAATGGGGTCGACCCCTGCAAAGGGTTCATCAAGCAAAATAAATTGTGGGTTTGCGGCAAGAGCGCGGGCAATTTCAACTCTACGACGTTCACCACCCGATAGCGCCATCCCCGCACTATGGCGGATATGTTGAATGTGAAATTCTTCTAGTAGATCTTCGAGTTTATCTTGGCGCTCTTCACGGGTCATCGATTCACGGGTTTCAAGTACCGCCATGATGTTATCTTCGACCGATAATTTTCGAAAAATAGACGCTTCTTGAGGTAAGTAGCCGATCCCCAAGCGTGAGCGACTGTGCATGGGTAAAATGCTGATGTCGTGATCATCAATGCTGATCTTACCTTCATCACGAGCGACAAGACCGACGATCATGTAAAACGATGTGGTTTTTCCTGCGCCGTTAGGGCCGAGTAAGCCAACAATCTGCCCCGATTCTACTTGCAAGCTGACGTCAGAGACGACTTTGCGCTTTTTATAGCTTTTCGCTAAATGTTCTGCTTTAAGTGTGGCCATAATTATTCTTGTGTCGTAGTGGCTTGCGGCTGAAGCACGGTCGATACTCGCTCGTTAGAGTTACCATCAGCCATCAGTTTCTGTGACGAAATTTTGTAACGAATTTTCGTACCACGGATGATGCTATCGTCTTGTGACAACATGGCTTGATCGATCATCGTCAACTGATCTTCGGCCAATTTGTAATAGAGCTCTTTCGCCTCACCATACAAGGTTTTGCCATCGTCGGTTAATTGCGAAAAAGTGGCGAGGTTGCCATATCCTTCAATTTCTTGAATGGAGCCATCTTTCGCATCACGGGTTACAATCACTTTGTCGGCGTTGATATTGATACTGCCTTGTTTGAGATTGACATTACCAAGGAGTGTCATTTGGTTGCTTTTCATGTCGAGCAGTTGGCTGTCTGCATTCAGATAAATCTGCTGAGCACTGTCGGTAGACAACGCGGATACGTGACCAGAAATCGCTAAACAAGCAATAAGACTAAGGTGTGAGAGTTTCATATCTACCTTGCACATGGTTATAAAGAATAGCGGTATTGTCGGCAAAGTTGCCTTTCATCGCTTGTCCTTGTGTTTCGAATTGTGGCCCAACCAAATCGACCTGATTATCGGCCCAAAAATCGCGATTATTGAGTTGAATGCTCATCTTAATGGTTGAAAGCGTATCAAAACTAGAATCTGCTAATAGGTTTTTTGCCAGTACGTCGTCATACAGTGTGAGTACTTGCTCTTCATCGAGTACGCCGCGTTTAGCGGTAATCTCCCACTCTTGCAAAATACCATCACGGAAGACTTTGAGTATCGGGTACTCGAAAATGGTGTCGCCACTTTTTGCGTAATGATCCAGATGCGTCGATTGAATGATGTAGCTGCGGATACCTTGCTCGTTATAGGTGGTGTTGTCGAGATTTTTTCCACTAAACGACGGTAACTCCAAGTTCGGAGCAACTTGTATATCGGTATTTTGTTCTTTATCGAACAAGTAATAGGCTGACCACGATGCGATAAAAATCAGTATCACATAGAGGACACGAGATAAACTCATACACTTAAGCCTTTGTGCACATCTAACTCACCGCGAGCTTGCAAAATCAAATCACACACTTCGCGTACAGCGCCATGCCCACCTTTTATATGGGTCACGTAGTTTGCGCGTTTAACTAATAGCGGGTGACCATCCGCGACACAGACTTTCAGCGCGACTTTTTCCATTACCGGCCAATCAATCAAGTCATCACCGATATACCCTGTGTGTTCTGGGGCAATATTGAGCTGGCGACAAATGTCGTTATAGGCTTTGACCTTGTCATCCTGACCTTGATAAACCAGTGTAATGCCTAATACGGCCATACGGTTTTCGACAATTTTTGACTGCCTACCTGTAATGATCGCCACTTCAATGCCAGCATTCATCAATGATTTTATGCCGTAGCCATCTCGAGTGTGGAAGGTTTTTAGCTCTTCGCCTTGATTGCCCATATAAACTAAGCCATCAGAGAAGACGCCATCCACATCGCAGATCAGCAGTTTTATCTGCTTAGCTATGTCGAGAATAGGCGGTGAGACCGGGCCGTAGAGTGTATCAATCATGGTCATCACATCACTCCTGCTTTGAGCAAATCGTGCATGTTTAATGCACCGACCAATGTGCCATTTTCGCACAGCATCAAGCCATTGATTCGTTTATCTTGCATTAGGTTTAACCCTTCGACCGCGAGCATGTTAGGGTTTGCTACCGTTGGGTTTTGCGTCATCACCTCGCTGATTGCTGCGCTGTGAATATCGATTCGTTTGTCTAAGATGCGGCGTAAATCGCCATCAGTAAAGATGCCAATAAGCTGCATGTTGCTGTCTACTACCGCGGTCATCCCCAAGCCTTTTTGACTGATCTCAAGTAAGGCATCGCGGATCAATGCATTTGGTTGCACTGTTGGTAATGCATCGCCAATGTGCATGATATCAGAGAGCTTGAGCAACAATTTTCGACCTAAAGCCCCACCGGGATGAGACAGCGCAAAATCTTCAGCGGTAAAGCCGCGTGCTTGCAAGAGTGCGACGGCTAACGCATCGCCCATCACTAGCGTTGCGGTGGTGCTGGAGGTTGGCGCAAGGCCAAGCGGGCATGCCTCTTGTGGGACTGTGATTTGCAAATGAAGATCGGCCAACTTTGCCATATTCGATGACGGGTTGCCTGTCATGCTGATGATGCGAATATTGAGCCGTTTTAGCACAGTAAACAGTGATAAAATTTCCGAGGATTCGCCAGAGTTTGAAATAGCAATTACGATGTCGCCACGCTCGATCATACCAAGATCACCGTGCGCCGCTTCTCCTGGATGTACGAAAAATGCCGAAGTGCCAGTACTGGCTAAGGTCGCGGCAATTTTTTTACCGATATGACCTGATTTACCCATACCCATCACCACCACTTTGCCGTGATCATTGGCAATGATCATTTCACACGCTTGGCAAAATGAGTCGTCAAAGTATTGCTCTAGCTGCTGTAAAGCCGCCATTTCGGTGGCGAGAACTTGCTGTGCAACACTGCGATAATCAAACTGATTCGACATTCGATACTCCGAGTTTGGGTTAAGCGGTCATATTCATAAGTAGATAAGCTTGGTATCCGATAAAAGCGAGGAAGAGCACGCCTCCCTCAATGCGGTTAATACTACGCGATTTCCCTAAAGCCATGGCAACCAGTAGCAGAGATACGCCAAGCATTACCCAAAAATCGCGTCCCATCGCATGCTCACTGAGTATCGATGGATTAAGAATGCCGGGTAAGCCCATTACGGCAAGAATATTGAATACGTTCGAGCCAATAATGTTGCCCACAGCCATATCATCTTCGCCTTTCAACACACTTGTGAGTGAGGCGGCCAATTCTGGCAAGCTGGTCCCAACAGCGATGATCGTCAAGCCAATTACCAAGTCGCTCATGCCAAAAAACTTAGCGATAATGACGGCGTTATCGACTAACACGCTGGCAGCAATCGGCAGAATGATAAGCCCAATCACTACCCAAATAGCCGCTTTTGCGTTGCTCACGCCCTGCGGTATTTCAGATTCCTGCTCGGTAAGCAGCGCGTCACCATGTTTTTGCTCGTTACGGCTAATGCGGAGCATCGCGATGATAAACACGGCGAAAAGTGCAAACAGCAACACACCTTCATAGAATCCTAAGTGGTTATCCCACAATAACGCACCAGCAAGTAGTGTGACCGCAATCATCAGCGGCAGTTCACGGCGGAGTACCGCAGAACTGACGGAAAGCGGTTTGATGAGTGCTGTAATACCCAAGATCAAAGCAATGTTAGCGATGTTAGAACCGAGCACGTTACCGACAGCAGTATCGGTTTTCCCATCCAAAGCGGCCGTTGCCGATACCATCATCTCTGGTGCTGATGATCCCATTGCTAAAATAGTCATGCCGATCACTAATGGCGAGATGCCGAAGTTGCGAGCAAGCGCGGCAGAACCAAAGACTAACTTGTCAGCGCTCCAGACTAAAAACACCAAACCTACAATGAGAAACGCTACCGCTTCGATCATGATTATACCTAATTAATGAAATGAGTGAAAAAATGATGCAATTAACCGCTAATTTTGACGTGTTGGTTGCGAAAAGGGAAGCTGAAGATCCAATTAATTACGTTCAATTCATGGTTTAGTTAGCTATCCATCAATAAATGACCGGAAGATTGTTTTGGCGAAAGATGATGCTTTACTTTAGGATGTAATTGAACAGTGCTTTTAATTTTAGAACGTTATGCTTATGATTGCCCATCATTTTGGGGCGGACAACAATAGTGAAACACTCATGATGCCAATCAACGATCTTGTCACAATCAAGAATTTAACCTTCTCCCGTTCAGGACGGAAGATTTTCGATGACGTGAGTCTCAGTGTTCCGCAAGGAAAAATTACCGCCATTATGGGGCCATCGGGTATTGGTAAAACCACTTTGCTACGTCTTATTGGCGGACAACTGTTTCCTGAACAAGGTGAGATTTGGTTCGACAAACAAAACATCCCGATGCTCAGTCGCAAAAAGCTGTATCAAGCTCGTAAAAAAATGAGCATGTTGTTTCAGTCGGGCGCGTTATTTACCGATTTAAATGTGTTCGATAATGTGGCTTTCCCTTTACGTGAACACACTCAATTAGATGAATCGCTGATTAAGACATTAGTTTTACTAAAATTAGAAGCGGTTGGTCTGCGCGGTGCCGCCTTGCTCATGCCGAGCGAATTATCCGGTGGCATGGCAAGAAGGGCTGCATTAGCGCGCGCGATTGCGCTGGATCCGGAACTGATCATGTATGATGAGCCGTTTGTGGGGCAAGACCCGATCACCATGGGCGTGCTGGTGGAATTGATCCGCAATTTGAATCAAGCTTTAGGGGTGACCTCGATAGTGGTCTCTCATGATGTTCCTGAAGTGATGAGCATTGCCGATTGGGTTTATTTGCTGGCTGACGGCAAAGTGATTGCCAAAGGAACGCCAAACGATCTTTATCAAAATAGCGATCCTCGCGTACAACAATTTTTACAAGGCGAGGCTGATGGCCCAGTACCATTTCGCTTTCCAGCGCAAAGCCTAGAAAAGGATTTATTCTCATGATGTCTACATTGACTGACTGGATTGAAGGGCTCGGTCGCCGTACGCTCGAATTTTGCCAAGCCTTTGGCAAAGCTAGCTTGATGCTGTTTGGCGCATTAGTGAGCCGCCCACGGCCTATTCAGAATTTTCCATTGTTAGTGAAGCAGCTCTACAGTGTTGGTGTTCAGTCGCTGGCGATTATTGTCGTTTCTGGTTTGTTCATTGGCATGGTGTTGAGCCTGCAAGGCTATGTGATTTTGGTCGATTACGGCGCGGAAGGTAGCCTTGGGCAGATGGTCGCGCTCTCTTTATTGCGTGAACTTGGGCCCGTGGTGACTGCGCTACTGTTTGCTGGGCGTGCTGGTTCTGCACTTACCGCTGAGATCGGCCTGATGAAAGCCACCGAGCAGCTTTCCAGTTTAGAGATGATGGCGGTTGATCCGCTCAAACGTATTATCGCTCCTCGCTTTTGGGCTGGGCTAATATCAATGCCGTTGCTAGCGATGATTTTTATGGCGGTCGGCATTTGGGGAGGCCAGCTTGTTGGCGTGGATTGGAAAGGGATTGATCACGGCAGTTTTTGGTCTGCGATGCAGTCATCGGTAGAGCTAGGACAAGATATTGGCAACAGTATGATCAAGTGCGTGATGTTTGCCATCACAGTGACTTGGATTGCACTGTTTAACGGTTACGATGCTATTCCAACCTCGGAAGGTATTAGCCGTGCCACCACAAGAACCGTAGTGCATTCATCTTTAGCTGTATTAGGGCTAGACTTTGTACTCACCGCATTGATGTTTGGGAATTAATCATGCAGCAAACACGAAAAATAGAACTTTGGGTCGGTAGCTTTGTCCTTGCTGGAATTTGCGCAATTCTGGTGATGATTTTTCAGGTCGCTGACGTAAAAGGGTTGGGTTCCAACCATACTTACCAATTGAAAGCTGAATTTGACAATATCGGTAGTTTAAAAGTGCGCTCGCCAGTCAAAGTGGGTGGTGTAGTCGTTGGGCGAGTGGCCGAGATTAAACTCGATAGAGAGAGTTTGCTGCCTGTGGTTACTATGGCTATTAACAGTCAATATGATCAATTTCCAGAAACGTCGAGTGTGCAAATTCTAACTTCTGGATTGATTGGCGAGCAGTACATTGGGCTTGTGCCCGGTTTTGTCTTTGAAGATGAACAGATGTTAAAAGAGGGCGACTTAATTGAAGACACAAAATCCGCCCTCGTATTAGAAGATTTGATTGGCCAAGTGCTGTATAGCGTCGGTGGTGGCTCACAAGAAAAAGGTAAGGAGTAACAACAGTGTTTATAACAACAGAGTTTATAAAAACAGTGTTTAAACGGACGTTGATTTTTGTATTTACCCTCTTTGCCTCCATGTTTGTGCAAGCGGCCAATGTGGATAAAACCCAGCCCTATACCATGATGAAGCAGGTGTCTGAAACGGCATTTACTCGTTTGAAAGCCGAACAAGAAGCGATTCACCACCATCCTGAATATTTGAAAGAGATCGTGGAACAAGAACTGATGCCTTACGTCAATGAGCAGTATGCGGCACTGAAGTTATTGGGGCCAAACTTAAAAGGGGCCAAGCGTGAAGATGTCGCCACTTTCATCACCGCATTTCGTGCCTATCTTGTCAGTGCATATGCGCAAGTATTGACTCAATACAGTAACCAAATTATTGAGTTCGAGCCTGAACAGGCGGTGTCGGATGATAAACGCATTACCAGCGTGAAGGTGGATATTATTGATACGCCACGACCTAACATCAAACTTGAGTTTAAATTGCGCAAAGAGAAAAATGGCGAATGGCAAGTCTTTGATATGATTGCAGAAGGAGTGAGTTTGCTCTCCAGTAAGCAATCTGAATGGAGCGGTAAAATTCGCCAAGATGGCATCTTAGCGGTTGCCAATGAACTGCAACAATTGGCGGATCAGCCGATCCGTTTTGAAGGTAAAGCGCAATGATTCATCCGCAGTGGCATCAAACTGATATGCCGATTGCGGCTTTGTCGGGCGCATTAGACAGAGAGCATGTGCCTGATTTATGGGCGTTTATCCAAAAATGGAACCCGGTGAGTACACAGTTTGAGATTGAACTGAAAAACGTTGAGCGCATAGACTCTGCCGGAATGGTGATGTTAATCCACCTAATAGAGCATGCAAAAAAACGAAACTGTCATATAATGCTCAGTTTCGTGCCAGAGCAACTGCGCACACTATTCCAATTGAGCAACATTGATCGTTTAATGGCTCAACATATAAAGAATTAAGCAGGGGAACATTGTGGATAGCGCAAAAGTACAACAGTTATTAGAACAAGCACTAAACCTTGAAGAGATCCACGTCAAAGGTGAAGGTAGCCACTATGAAGTTATCGCTGTTGATGCTTGTTTTGCAGGGATGAGTCGCGTTAAAAAACAACAACTTATTTATGCTCCACTGATGGAGTACATTCAAAGAAACGACATTCATGCCCTTTCTATTAAAGCGTTCACACCAACAGAGTGGGCTCGTGATAAAAAGTTGATGTCGCTGTAAGGTTTATTGATGGAAAAGTTTCGAGTTATTGGGTCAACACAACCTCTTCAAGGTGAAGTGACCATTTCAGGTGCCAAAAACGCTGCACTGCCTATTTTATTTGCGTCTATTTTGGCCTCTGAGCCAGTAGAAGTGGCCAATGTGCCACACCTTCGCGATATTGATACCACAATGGAACTGCTCAAACGTTTAGGCGCTAAAGTCGAACGTAATGGCTCAGTTCATGTCGATCCTAGTCAAATTGATGAATATTGCGCGCCGTATGATTTAGTCAAAACCATGCGTGCTTCTATTTGGGCTCTCGGTCCATTAGTGGCTCGTTTTGGTTATGGCCAAGTTTCGCTACCTGGAGGTTGTGCCATTGGCGCTCGTCCTGTCGATCTGCATATCCATGGTTTAGAGCAGCTTGGTGCCACCATCACCTTAGAAGATGGCTACGTGAAAGCCAGTGTCGAAGGTCGTCTACAAGGTGCACACATCGTCATGGATAAAGTGAGCGTGGGTGCCACCATTACCATTATGTGCGCCGCAACCCTTGCCGAAGGCACAACCGTGCTCGACAACGCTGCGCGTGAGCCTGAAATTGTCGATACCGCACTGTTTTTGAATAAGCTGGGTGCAAAAGTGTCCGGTGCAGGCACCGATACCATTACCATTGAAGGTGTTGAACGTTTGGGTGGTGGTAAACACGCTGTTGTGGCTGATCGCATTGAAACGGGCACGTTTTTAGTCGCGGCGGCTGTTTCTCGCGGAAAAATTGTTTGCCACAACACTCACTCGCATTTGTTAGAGGCCGTGTTAGCAAAACTGGAAGAAGCGGGCGCTGAGATTGAAACGGGTGAGGGCTGGATAAGCCTTGATATGACCGGAAAAGAGCTTAAGGCGGTTTCGATTCGCACTGCGCCTCATCCTGGCTTTCCAACCGATATGCAAGCACAATTTACCCTACTCAATATGATGGCAAAAGGTGGTGGCAAGATCACTGAAACCATCTTTGAAAACCGTTTTATGCACGTTCCTGAACTGATGCGTATGGGAGCAAAAGCGGAGATTGAAGGGAATACCGTGATTTGTGGTGATGTGGAATCGTTGAGTGGCGCGCAGGTGATGGCGACCGATCTACGTGCCTCAGCCAGCCTAGTGATTGCTGGTTGTATCGCAAAAGGTGAAACCATCGTTGATCGCATCTACCATATCGATCGCGGTTACGAAAGAATTGAAGATAAACTGTCGGCTCTTGGCGCTAATATTGAGCGCATTCAAGTCAGCAGTTGAACTCTCGCTCATGCAATGGAGCCGAAATCTCTGGGTTTCGGCTTTTTTATCCTTGCTCATTTTTTATCTTTGTTCCATGGAGAACTGAAATGATTGCTCTTTTGCGTCTATTGGCAGTCGCACTGTTTGCCATTGTGATGTTTGTTTTTGGATGTGGCTACTGTTTACTTAGCCCACGTAATCCCAAACATGTATTTACGTTTGGGCGTTTATTCGCCCGCATGTCAAAATTGATGGGTATTAAATTAGAACTGCGTATCCCTGAAGATGCTTATCAACGCGGCCAGCACATCTACATTGCGAATCATCAAAATAACTGGGATCTGTGTACTGTTGCTGCGGCGGTAACGCCGAAAGTCGTGACAGTAGGGAAAAAAAGTTTAGTTTGGACACCTGTGTTTGGTCAGTTGTATTGGTTAGCAGGGAATATTTTAATTGATAGATCCAATCGCAACAAAGCCAAAGGCACCATTGATCAAGTTGTCGATAGCATAAAAACCAGTGATGTGTCTGTGTGGATGTTTCCAGAAGGTACTCGCTCGCGTGGCCGTGGCATGCTGCCCTTTAAAATGGGTGCATTTCATGCGGCAATTGGCGCAGGTGTACCGATTATCCCCATCGTTTGCAGCTCAACTAATGATATTAAGCTTAACCGTTGGGACAATGGTCATGTGATTGTTGAGATGCTGCCACCGATCAGTATTGAAGGATATGGAAAAGAAAATTTACGGGAATTAGCGACATTATGCCGTGAGCAGATGATGGCCAAATTAGCGCAGCTGGATGAAGAGGTCGCGATGCTTGATGGTAAGAAAGTCACATCACGCAGTCAGTAACCGCTTTACTAAATGGTGGGAAAAAGAAGTATGAAGGTGGTGCCTTGTCCCACTTCAGATTCGACCTGCATTTTCCCACCATGCTTTTCAACAATACTGTATGAAATCGATAAACCCAAACCCGTCCCTACGCCGACAGGTTTGGTGGTGAAGAAAGGATCAAACACCTTGTTGATGATGTCTTGATTCATGCCATGCCCATTATCTGCCACTGTCACCCTCACCCAGCGTTTCCCTTTTTCGACCACAGAATCTGTGCTAATCGTTAACTTTCCTTGTGCTTCGCAAGCGTGAGAGGCGTTAATAAATAGGTTCATAAACACTTGTTGTAGCTCTGCTGATATCCCATTGATTTTCGGCAAAGCTTCATCCAACCGCTGCTCGACCTCCATCGTATATTTAAATTGGTTCCAGACCATGTGTAGTGTTGATTCAATACACGAATTTAACTCACACTCGACAAATCGGCCATCACTGGAGTGAGAAACGCTTTGTAGGCTAGTGACAATATCTTTTACGCGGAGCAATCCACCCGAAGTCTCTTGAAGCATGTCAGTTAAATCACTTTCGACAAAACCAATATCATGGCGTTGATAATAATCTTGATAATTGCGGTAGAAATCCGTGTTAGCAATTTCGGCTTTGTGCTGTGCTACCAAAGCGACAATTCCTATATAGGCGTGAGAGTAATCACGCAGCGTATTTAAATTACTCAGACAAAAACCGATTGGGTTATTGATCTCGTGAGCAACGCCAGCCGCCAACAGACCGACGGAGGCCATTTTTTCTGATTGTACAAGCTGTGCTTGCGCGCTATGAAGTTGATCTAGAGTCTCTTGCAGCTCTAAAATTTTATCGTAGAGCTCGCGGCTTTTTTCTTGCAGTAACCGCTCTGCCAGCAAACGAGCCTGACGCTCACGCTCATAAATGCGTTGGTATTGCTCTATTTCACTCATGTTTACCCTTAAAGGTGACAACAATTTCACAAAATGAAGCACCATGATGCATGCATTGGGGCTGCTCGATTTCGACTTCTTCACCAAATTGTTCTGAAGCGCCGATGATGAGTCCTTCTGCCGCAGCGCACAATTTTCTTTTCGAGGTGTAATACATGGTTAATCGATCGCCCTCGCTTTTACATTGAAATTGCGGCAAATAGGCATCAGGGTAGAGCCGCTTCACTTCTTTATGGATCACTTGATCGACCGAAATCAAAAACTCTAATAAGTTGTTTTTATTTGGATAATTTTCAGGAAGGCTGTTGTACAGGCGAGAAAATAGGTATTGCCCATAAAGCCGGACTAAATCATCGGTGGGGATGTTTTTCTGCTCGCTCAAATAAGCCACCATTGCAAGCAGTTCGTCATCGGAGTATTGCTCTCCAGCGGTGTAGATGCCTTGAGAGCTAGGTTTTAAATCCTCCAGCATTTGATCCCAAAACAGTGCGCCAAATTTTTCGATGACTAAATCAGAAAGAACGGTATAGATAATCCCTTGCATCTCACGACCTCGAACGGTTCAAAAGTACGATAAGTGTTGGTGACTAACCCTAAAGTAGCAAGTATGAGGTGTAAAAATTGATTTTTTGGATTAAACAAAAACCTCGAACGGGGTTCGAGGTTTGAAAAAGCACATTCACGTCAGAGTGGCATGCTGGTGGTGCTTAAACTGTGCTGATTATGAACAATGCTTACTTACGTACCGCAATCGCTTCAATTTCAATACCCACATCTTTGGGTAAGCGAGCGACTTCTACGCATGAACGCGCTGGGTAGTTTGACACGTTATGTTCATCAAAAAACTTACCGTAGACTTCATTCACCGTGCCAAAATCATTCAGATCTTTAACAAATACAGTCATTTTTACGATGTCAGAAACTGTTAAGCCAGAAGATTCCACCACGGCTTTTACGTTGTCGAGAGATTGACGAGCCTGCACTGCGATATCTGCTGACACTTCGCCGGTGACTGGGTTGACTGGAATTTGCCCTGAAGTTAGCACCATATTGCCAAGATCGACACCTTGTACATAAGGGCCAATTGCGGCAGGAGCGGATTCGGTATGAAGTACTTTAGTCATGATTGTGTTCCATCTGTTTTTATGGGAAGGGTAGGCGTCAGTTTGCCTTTAAAGAAACGGCAGGTAAAGTGCAAAATGCCCCACTAAAGTGAGGCATCGATAGACTTAAATGGGGTTAATTATGACTCGCGTTCGGTCACAATCTCACGTGAGTAAACTTTCTCACAATACTTACATTTCAAACGAATATCGTTTTTCTTTTCGAAAACCTTAAAGCTGCTTTCGACCGGTTCATTGTGGGAAATACAGTTGCTGTTTGGGCAGGCAAAAACATCATTGATCTGCTCAGGCAGTGTCAACGCTAGCTTTTTCACCACTTGGTAGTTTTCGATTTGGTTGACAGTCGCATGCGGTGCATAAAGTGCTAATTTATTGGCTTGGGCTTCATTAATGAACACATTTTCAATCTTCAGCAGATCTTTTGCGCCCAGCGCGGAAGAGGGTAAATTTAAGCCAATCGTGACACGTTGATGAGAATTGTGCATATCGAATAACTTTAATACTTTAATACCGATTTGCGCAGGAATGTGGTCGATAACCGTGCCGTTTTTAATCGCTTCAACCTGCAATTGAGTCTCTTTAGTCATGGTTGGGGCTCCTTTATTACAGGGTTTCGTTTAACACAAGCGCCAGCAAAGCTTCACGGGCGTAGACCCCGTTTTCTGCTTGTTGGAAGAAGTAAGCGTGCTTCGTTTTGTCCACATCGACGGTGATTTCATCCACGCGCGGAAGCGGATGCAGCACTTTTAAGTTATCGTGCGCACCTTCAAGCATGGCGGCTGTCAAAATGTACGCCGATTTAATGTGCGCGTACTCTGATTCATCAAAGCGCTCTTTTTGGACGCGCGTCATATACAGAATATCTAACTGTGGAATAACGCTTTCCATATCGGTGTGCAGGCTGTACTCAATGCCTGCATCATCTAACTCTTCGCAAATATAGTCAGGCATAGCCAGCGCATCCGGCGCAACAAAGAAGAAGCGAATGTGGTTAAATTTAGCCAAAGCTTGGGTTAAAGAATGGACGGTACGGCCATATTTCAAGTCGCCAACAAAGGCAATATTAATGTTATCTAAACGGCCTTGTGTTTCGGCAATGGTGAACAAATCAAGCAGTGTTTGAGTTGGGTGTTGGTTAGCGCCGTCGCCAGCGTTAATCACAGGAACGCCGTTTGAAAATTCAGAGGCTAAACGCGCTGCGCCTTCTTGGGGGTGGCGCATCACAAACGCATCCACATAAGAGGAGATCACTTGTACTGAATCGGCCAATGTTTCGCCTTTTTTCGCCAGTGACGTATTGCCACCATTATCAAAGCCAATCACGCTGCCGCCGATGCGTTGAATAGCAGTTTCAAAAGACAAACGAGTACGAGTCGACGGCTCAAAAAAGCAGCTTGCCACCACTTTGTGCTTAATCAGCTCTGGTTTTGGTTCCGCTTTGAGTTGGCCTGCGGTTTTCACAATCAATTCCAGCTCGTCACGAGAGAGCTCCGGAATCGAAATAATGTGCTTTTGATAAAGCGAATTCACCATGGTCGTCTTCCCTATAATTTTCTAGTAGCCATAAAAAAGCCCCCCAATAGGGAGGCTTTAAAAATCAAGAGGGGGGAAAAATAACGCGCCCAGTAAGTCAGCACGCTGACCTACATTGAATCGAATTGCGTTGTAGATGTGAATAACAACGTCCGTTTTCATGGCTACCCCTCAGACAAATTGCTGGGAATTATACGCTTTCGTTGTGTGAGCGCAAGCGATTACCTCACAATCCTCTTCATCATTGGCACCGTCGCTGCGTTAGCTGCATTCACTCACCCAAATCACTTACTCATGTAAGCTCATCGGGCTTCGTTCTCTTGCCGCCTTGCGACAGCACCAATGATTTTGAGGATTAAAAGTCGCTTTGGCACTGTCGCTGCGTTAGCTGCTTTCACTCACCCGAATCACTTACTCATGTAAGTTCATCGGGCTTCGATCCATTGTTGCCTTGTTTTTTAAGCGCCGAGAGTCGCGACCATCACAGCTTTGATGGTGTGCATGCGGTTTTCAGCTTCATCAAACACAATCGAATATTCAGACTCAAACACCTCTTCGGTGACTTCCAAACCTTTCATACCATATTTTTCCGCCACCTCTTTACCTACAGTGGTTTCGTCGTTATGAAACGCAGGCAAGCAGTGCATAAATTTTACCTGTGGATTACCAGTTTGCTTAATCACATTCATATTGATTTGGTAAGGCGTCATTAAGGCCACGCGTTCATCCCATGCACTGGCTGATTCTCCCATGGAAACCCAAACGTCGGTATAGAGAAAATCGCATCCTTGCACGCCTTCTTGTACATTTTCAGTGAGCGTGATTTTGGCTCCCGTCTGCTCGGCAATTTTTTGGCAAGTGGTGACGAGTGATGCTTCTGGCCAAAACTGTTTGGGTGCGACGAGGCGAATATCCATGCCCATTTTTGCTGCGCCCACCATCAGTGAATTGCCCATGTTATTGCGTGCATCGCCTAGATAAGCTAGTGACACTTGGTGCAACTGTTTACCACGGCCATGCTCAATCATGGTTAAAAAGTCAGCTAAAATCTGTGTTGGGTGGAACTCGTTGGTGAGCCCGTTCCATACAGGAACGCCAGCATGTGCGCCAAGCTCTTCGACAATTTCTTGTCCAAAACCGCGATATTGGATGCCATCGTACATTCTTCCGAGTACGCGCGCGGTGTCTTTCATCGACTCTTTATGACCAATTTGCGACCCTGATGGCCCGATGTAAGAGACTTGAGCGCCTTGATCAAACGCGGCCACTTCAAATGCACATCGCGTCCGTGTTGAGGCTTTCTCAAAAATCAGCGCAATATTTTTACCCGCTAATCTTTTCTGTTCTGATCCGGCGTATTTCGCTTTTTTGAGATCAGCAGAGAGATCGAGCAGAAATTGGATCTCTTTCGGCGTGAAATCGAGCAGTTTGAGAAAGTTGCGGTTGCGTAAATTGAAAGCCATATCCCAGTCCTAAACGGTGAATGATGAATGGCCTTAGTAAAACATATAAATGCTAAATTTGTGAATAATTATTTTAAAATAAAGGCGAGATATTAATAATATCTCGCCTAATGTGACTATAAATTCTCTTCAGCGAATTCGGCCAAGCGGCTGCGAACGACGCCGTTTAAGTGAATGTTGGCGCTGCCTTCGAAGTTTTTAAAGCGCTCAACCATGTAGGTCAAACCCGAGGTCACCGGGGTTAAGTAGTGGGAATCAATCTGCGCTAAGTTACCAGAACAGACAATTTTAGTGCCCTCACCACAGCGCGTGATGATAGTTTTGATTTGAGAAGCGGTTAAATTTTGACACTCATCGAGTAGCACAAAGGCATTTTGGATTGAGCGCCCACGCATAAAGTTGATCGATTTAAACTGGATATTGGCTTTATCGCAGATGTATTTGAGTGAACCTTCGGTGCAGTGATCGTTTTTGTGCAAGGCTTCTAATGTATCCGTAACCGCCGCCAGCCACGGCATCATTTTCTCTTCCTCTGTTCCGGGTAAGAAGCCGATCGATTCTCCGATATCTGGCGTGTTACGGGTGACGATAATCTTATCGAACATCTTCTTCTCAATGGTTTGTTCAAGAGCGGCGGCCATCGCGAGCAGCGTTTTCCCGCTACCAGCGGCTCCGGTTAAAATCACCAAATCAATGCTTGGATCAAGCAAGGCATCAAGAGCCATCGCTTGGTAGATATTTTTCGGGGTGATGTCCCACGCTTTGCGGTGCATCATTCTCTCGCGGCCAATATCAAGCAGCGTAATTCTGTCTGTGTTGATTTCATGCACGCGCGCCGAAAAATCGCTTTCTTCATCAATGACATATTGATTAATAAAGGTCGGGTCAAACGGCGCCTTATCTAGCGTATGGAAGGCTTTTCCGCCGACGGTTCTACTCTCAACTTCATCGACGTTGTTCCAAAAGTTTCCTTCACGAACTTGGAAGCCTTTGGTCAGGTACTGCACATCATCAATCAGTTGGTCTGTGCGGTAATCCTCAACATAGCGCACGCCTGCACCTTTAGCGCGCAATCGCATGTTGATGTCTTTGGTGATGAGAACCACAGCGCGTGGCGCTCGTTTCGCTTGCAGGTAAAGAACAGCATTGAGGATACGGTTGTCGCCAGCTTTGTCAGCAAAGGCTTTGACGGTTTCTTGCAACTCAAAGTCGGCAAGGATCGAGATAGTTCCCGTCTTGCTGGCCTCTTTAGAAAATGGAATACCTTCGGTAATTTCGTCTGGGGTGGCATCGTGGAATAAGTGCTCTAAAGCACGAATTGCGACCCGCGCATCTCGTGCAACATCGCGTTTACTGTCTTTGATCCGGTCAAGTTCTTCAAGAACGGTCATCGGAATGACCACGTCATGCTCTTGGAAGGAGTATATGGCTAAAGGTTCATGAAGCAGGATGTTGGTATCAAGTACAAACAGTTTCCGATCGGTATCGCCCATAAGCGTCTCCTTGCTGCTGTGCAGCGTGCTTAACAAAAGATGCCAGCAAGTAGAGGTTATCGATCAATGGATGCCGGTAGTGACTCGATTGCTCGATGACTTACTGCAAGCCTGTGTTGATACTCATTGTCTGTTTGGTCTGCATGCTTCGTGCCAGAGTCATCCTTTTGACTGGCAAAGCAAGCATCGTTACAACAAGTATAGCAACCTTGTTTACTACAAATGCCACCGATTTCTTACAGTTTGATGTCAACCAAAAGTTGAAGAAAAAAATCTTGGTTATCCTTCGCTTTACACGTGACCTGTATCACGCCATCAAGTAAGATTAGCGACCTTTTTCTGCACCACACTCCAACAACAATCATAATTAGGAGTTGCCTTCACGTGGTAGCAGATCGATACAATCCATTCCAAATAAATAAGGTAGTCGATTCATGAGTTTTGCTTTGGGGCAACGCTGGATAAGCGATACAGAAAGTGATCTTGGTTTAGGTACTGTGGTAGCGCTTGATGCGCGTACTGTGACCTTGATGTTTGCTGCATCAGAAGAAAACCGCGTTTATGCACGCAGTGACGCCCCGGTAACACGAGTGACGTTCAATAGCGGCGATGTGGTTGAAAGCCAAGAAGGCTGGTCGCTACGCGTTGAGCAAGTTGTTGAAGAACAAGGACTACTCACTTATCTCGGCACGCGCGAAGACAACGATGAAAGCGGCGTGGCGCTACGTGAAATTTTCTTAAGCCACCAAATCCGTTTCAACAAACCGCAAGATAAATTGTTCGCAGGTCAAATTGATCGCATGGATAACTTTGTGTTGCGTTATCGCGCCCTGACTAACCAATATCAACAACACAAAAGCCCAATGCGTGGTTTATGTGGCATGCGCGCGGGCCTGATTCCTCATCAGCTTTATATCGCACATGAGGTTGGCCGTCGCCATGCGCCCCGCGTGTTATTAGCTGATGAAGTGGGGTTAGGTAAAACCATTGAAGCGGGGATGATCATTCATCAACAAGTGCTTTCTGGCCGTGCGGAACGTATTTTGATTGTGGTGCCGGAAACCTTGCAGCACCAATGGTTGGTGGAGATGATGCGTCGCTTTAATCTTCATTTCTCCATTTTTGATGAGGAGCGCTGTGTTGAAGCGTTCGCTGAAGCACACAACCCTTTTGATACTCAGCAATATGTGCTTTGTTCGCTCGATTTTCTGCGTAAAAGTCGTCAACGTTTTGAACAAGCACTTGAGGCGGAGTGGGATCTATTGGTGGTGGATGAAGCGCACCATCTAGAATGGAGCCAAGATAAACCAAGCCGCGAATACCAAGTGGTCGAAGGGCTAGCGCAAAACACCCCAGCGGTATTGCTGCTAACGGCAACGCCGGAGCAATTGGGCCGTGAAAGCCACTTTGCGCGTTTGCGTTTGCTCGATCCCGATCGTTTTTACGATTACGAGGCGTTCGTTGAAGAAGAAGAGCAATATGCGCCCGTAGCCGATTCCGTCAGTGCCCTGTTTTCGGGTGAGAAGTTGCAAAACGAAGCCAAAAACCAAATAACTGAGCTACTTTCAGAACAAGATGTTGAGCCGCTGTTTCGCATTATTGAAAGCGATGCCGATGAAGAGAGCAAAGCCTCTGCTCGCCAAGAGCTGATTGATAATCTGATGGATCGCCATGGCACTGGCCGCGTGCTGTTTAGAAACACCCGCGCTGCGATTAAAGGATTCCCTGTGCGTAATGTGCACTTGATGCCGATGGAAATCCCCGCGCAATACACCACCTCGATGCGAGTGGCTGGCATGATCGGCGGTAAGCTCAGTGCTCAGGCTCGCGCGATGAAAATGCTCTACCCCGAAGAGATTTTCCAAGAGTTTGAAGGCGATGATGCAAGTTGGTGGCAGTTCGATTCTCGCGTGAATTGGCTGCTTGAAAAAGTGAAAGAAAAACGCAGCGAAAAGATTTTAGTGATCGCTTCTCGCGCTAGCACCGCGTTACAACTGGAGCAAGCACTGCGTGAGCGTGAAGGCATTCGCGCCACCGTTTTTCATGAAGGTATGTCGATTTTAGAACGTGATAAAGCCGCCGCTTATTTCGCACAAGAAGAGGGTGGCGCGCAAGTGCTTATCTGTAGTGAAATCGGCTCTGAAGGGCGTAACTTCCAATTTGCTAACCAGTTGGTGATGTTTGATCTGCCGTTTAACCCAGATCTTTTAGAGCAACGCATTGGCCGTTTGGATCGTATTGGTCAACACCGTGATATCGATATCCATGTGCCGTACCTTAAAGGCACATCGCAAGCGATTTTGGCGCGTTGGTTTGATGAAGGCTTGAATGCATTTGCTGAAACCTGCCCAACAGGCCGCGCTGTGTATGATAAATATGCCGATGATCTGATTGACATGCTGGCTTCGGGAAATATCGATACGTTGGATGAGATCATTGAACAGTCGGCAACGCTCAACAAAACGTTGAAGGCTCAGCTTGAACAAGGGCGTGACCGATTGCTTGAAATGCATTCAAACGGTGGCGAAAAAGCATTGAAAATCGTCGAAAGTATAGCATCAACGGATGGCGATACTAACTTGGTTACTTTCGCTTTGAGCTTATTTGATGCGATCGGTTTAAACCAAGATGATCGGGGTGAAAACGCGCTGGTGGTCACACCATCAGAGCACATGATGGTGCCAAGCTACCCCGGTTTGCCGTATGAAGGAGCGACCATCACTTTTGATCGTGATACGGCATTATCGCGTGAAGATATGAATTTCATCAGTTGGGAACACCCGATGATTCAAGGCGGGATCGACCTACTGATGAGCGAAGGCGTGGGAACATCGGCGGTTTCTCTGCTGAAAAATAAAGCTCTGCCTGTTGGGACTTTGCTACTTGAGTTGATCTATGTGGTGGATGCACAAGCGCCAAAACGCAGTGGTATCAGCCGCTTCCTTCCTCAAACACCGATCCGTTTGATGATGGATGCGCGTGGTAATGATCTCTCCGCGCAAGTTGAGTTTGAAAGCTTCAACCGCCAATTAAGCCCAGTGAATCGTCATTTGGCCAGCAAGCTCGTTACGTCGGTACAAAATGATGTGCATAGCTTAATTGCTGCCAGTGAAAGCCAAGTTGTGAGCCGTGTTGAAGCGATTCGTGAACAAGCGCAGAAAGAGATGCAGTCGAGCTTAAACGGTGAACTGGAGCGCTTATTGGCGCTTAAAGCAGTCAACCCGAACATTCGTGATGAAGAGATCAGCGCGATTGAAGAGCAGATTAACGAGTTAAGCGGTTACATCGGTAAAGCGCAATTCCAACTGGATTCGTTGCGTTTAATCGTTGTGACGCATAACTGATCCCTTTACTTGGCCCTTGTGGCGGACATTAAAAACAATAAAGGCCTTTTTCATAAGGCCTTTGTTTTATCTGCTGTTACATAAGCCACTTCCACCAAATAAATAGCGCTAAAAAGCCAAACAGATAAACAAGCCCTACGATAGACAGTGCTTTGAGTTTTTTTCCTACTGCGAGTTCAGCCGGTAAAGGTGTTTTAGTCACCAGAATATAGTTGAGCAGCGCAAAAATTGGCGTGGTCATAAATGCCATGATCATCGCAAAATTCAGCATTGGCATCAGTGCAGAAGCCCAAAAGGCAATGATGGCCAGCGCTAAAGCCGATACCACGAGGACCCAAGCTTGGTAGCAACGTGGGCTTTGGCTCTCTTTGTTTTGCAAAAGACGTTGTGATTCTGCAATCACTCGTGAATAGCCATCAATGACGGTGATGGTACTGCCAAAAATACAGAAAAAGGCGATCACTGCAATTAAATAACGTGACCACTCACCTATGGTTGAAGCGTACAATCCGACCAATTGATGCGAAAAGCCGACGCCAGATTTAGAGAGCTCAACGCCTGTTCCGTGTAGTACTAAGGCACCAAGCGCCAAAAATACAATCGCCAAGATTGCAGTACCGATATAGCCCACATTGAAATCAAATAGTGCGGATTGCGGCGTCACTTGCTGCTCTTGGCATTGACGCTTGAGCCACACCGAAGTGATGCTCGAAATCTCAATGGGTGCGGGCATCCAGCCCATTGTCACCACCAAAAAACCGATCGCGGCGAGTGTCCAAGGTGAAGGTGAAATGGTTTCTACCACTATCTGCGCTGGGGTTGCGACGGCAATCACCACGGCGAGTAAGGTGGCGATTGTCAGTACTGCCATAATAATTTTAGAAAGTGAGTCGAGCGCGCGAAAGTGGCCTGCAAAAAGGATCAGCAAACAAGTGGTCAGCACAATCACGGAAAGAACAATATTGCCTAGCTCAAAAGGGACAAAATAGGCCAGTAAGCTGGCGCTAAACAGCAGTAACGCGGCGGTGTTTATAATGGCCGATACCACGCTTAAGAGGGCAAAAACCCATAAGTAAGCGCGCCCGAGATGAGCATAGCCTTGTACTAAACTTTTGCCTGTCCCCATGGTGTATTGAATGCCAGCCTTAAAAAAGGGGTATTTTAATAAGTTGACCAGCAAAATGAGGCCTGCGAGTTGCCAGCCATAAATTGCACCTGCTTGAGTTGACGCGACGAGATGAGAGCCGCCGACGGCTGCTGCTGCCATCATAATGCCCGGCCCGAGTGAACGAAGCAGTTGTGGCAGGGTTAAACGTTTGGCCGATTGATAAGGGACGCTGTGTTCCATTCTTGTTCCTTAGACTTGATGTTGTGTTATTTATAATTTTTGCTTTTGAAGCTGACTTTAATGTCAAGCTCATCAATCAATATCACACCCAGTTAATCTGTCAATTTTAAGTTACATTTCAAGTGATATTTCTAAGCAAGGCTAACTTACTGACGATTTCGTGATTTAACGAAACTAAGATGACTCTTCTCTATTGGCTTGGCGGAGAGGTTGTTATAATGCGCCGATTTTTTTAGGAGAAACCTTCGATGGCTATGCTTGAATACACGCCGCCCACAGATCCTTGGATTGATATTGTCTATGAAGATGATCAGATTCTCGCGGTGAATAAACCTTCAGGTCTGCTGTCGGTTCCAGGACGCTTGCCTGAGCATCACGACAGTATGTGGAGTCGTTTGGCTGAGCAATATCCAGAGATCCAAGTTGTGCATCGTTTGGATATGTCGACTTCTGGCTTGATGGTGCTGGCAAAAAATAAATACGCGGAAGGGGCATTGAAAAAGCAGTTTCAATACCGTTTAACGCATAAAATTTATTACGCTCGCGTGTGGGGCGTAATGGAACTTGACGAGGGGGCGGTTGAATTGCCCCTGATTTGCGATTGGCCAAATCGGCCTAAACAGAAAGTCTGCTTTGAAGATGGGAAACCATCAAAAACTTTATATCAAGTAGCGAAAAGAGAAGAAAAAACGACAATTGTACGTCTTCTTCCCGTAACTGGCCGTTCGCACCAATTACGTGTTCACATGCAAGCTTTGGGTTATCCGATTGTGGGTGATGAGTTTTATGCCCCGCAAGAAGCGCAAGATTTTTCCGATCGCTTAGCGCTGCATGCCGCAGAGCTCAGTTTTTATCACCCAAAGAGTCATTGGCTGCGCAATATTTTTGTCGGCTGTGATTTTTATCCCGAAGCACAAGAGCAAATTTTGCAACACTTTGATCCTGAGCGAAAATTACCAGATTACAAAACGTTGCCCCGACCTTAGTGTGATGTGGGTGGCGACAAGGAGCTAATATGTCACTACCCACGGTTGTCTTTCTCGATAGGGCCACAATCCCTGCTTATATTCGATTGCCGAGCTTACCTTTTGCTCATCATTGGCTTGAGTTTGACTTTACTTCTGCCGAACAAGCGCTCGATCGCCTATCTCAAGCCGATATCGTAATCACCAATAAAGTGGTGCTGGATAGGGCGCTACTCTCACAATGTCCGAAATTGCGCTTGATTGCTGTGTCGGCCACAGGCGTCAATAATGTCGATGTCGATTACTGTCGTGAAGCAGGCATCGTACTGGTGAATGTTCAAGGCTATGCCACCCGTTCTGTTCCGGAACATGTAGTTGGGATGATTTATGCCTTAAGGCGTAACTTGTTTGCTTATCATCAAGATATTGCCAATGGTGAGTGGCAGCGCAATCAACAATTTTGCTTTTTTACTCATCCGATAGGGGATGTTGCAGGTTCAACGCTTGGTATTGTGGGGAGTGGCGCGCTCGGACAGGCAACTGCAACGTTAGCACGAGCGATAGGCATGCAGGTGATATTTTCTGAACGAAAGGGGGCCAAGTTATGCCGACAAGGTTTTATGCCCTTTGAACAAATGTTAGCGGAGGCGGATGTTGTGAGTTTACATTGCCCATTGAGCGAGCAAACCCGAAACCTGATAGGTGAGAACGAATTAAAGATGATGAAGCCTAATGCATTGTTGATTAACGCAGGCCGTGGTGGTTTGGTTGATGAGCAAGCACTTGTGACAGCATTGAAATCTGGGCAAATTGCTGGCGCTGGAGTGGATGTATTCAGTCGAGAACCAGCGGATAAAACAAATCCCTTACTAGCCAATATGGATTTGCCAAATTTGTTGCTCACACCGCACGTGGCATGGGGTAGTGACTCAGCTATTTCACAATTGGCAACGATTTTGATGGATAACATTGCCGCGTTTGAGCGTGGAGAGCACAAAAATCGCGTCTGCTGATGGCGTGAATAAATAAAAAAGGTCGGTATTTTCACACCGACCTTTTTAATGATAACGCAATCGCGATTATAGCGCGGCTATGGTCGCTTTCTGTTCTTCCAGTTTAACCAAGGTATCTTGATAGCCATTCAGCTTTTGACGCTCGATAGCGACAACGGCTTCGGGTGCTTTAGCGACGAACCCTTGGTTATTGAGTTTGCCTTCAATGCGTTTGATTTCGCCTTGAGTTTTAGCAATCTCTTTTGCTAAGCGCTCTAGCTCCGCATCTTTATCAATCAAACCAGCCATTGGGATCATCAGTTCAGATTGACCAACCAGCGCCGTTGCACAAGCAGGAGTCTCTTCACCCTCTTCAAGAACGCGTAGTGCCTCCAGTTTAGCCAGTGACAACAGTACCGCTTTGTTCGCTTCTAAACGTGCCACTTCTTGCTTGTTGGCGGCTTTTAGCATCACGTTAAGAGGTTTGCCTGGGTTGATATCGTACTCGGCACGTAGGTTGCGAATGCTAGTAATAAAGGCTTTCACCCATTCGATATCATCCAGCGCTGCTTGGTTGAAGTTAGCTTCATCATACTGAGGCAGCGCTTGCAGCATGATGGTGTTACCTTCAACGCCGTCCACTAATGGCTTAATGCTTTGCCAAATAGTTTCAGTGATATACGGGATTACTGGGTGCGCGAGGCGTAATGTTTTCTCTAATACCGTAATTAATGTACGGCGCGTTGCGCGTTGCTGCGCTTCACTGCCTTTCCATAATACGGGTTTAGTCAGCTCTAAGTACCAGTCGCAGAATTGGTTCCAGATGAATTCGTAAAGGGTATTTGCCGCCATATCTAAACGGAAGTTGTTGATATGGTTGTTGAACTCTTTAGCCGTCAATTCAAATTGAGATTCGATCCATTTATCGGCTAACGAATACTCAAGCTCGCTACCTGCGTTGAAGCCACAATCAAGATCTTCGGTATTCATCAACACGTAACGGCTCGCGTTCCAGAGTTTGTTACAGAAGTTGCGGTAACCTTCTAGGCGTTTCATGTCCCAGTTGATATCACGACCGGTTGAAGCCATCGCTGCTAGCGTGAAACGCAGTGCGTCGGTTCCATAAGGTTCGATACCATTTTCAAAGGTTTTACGTGTATTTTTCTCGATCTTGGCTGCAAGCTGTGGCTGCATCATGTTGCCACAACGTTTTTCAACCAGAGATTCAAGATCAATACCATCGATCATGTCGATAGGATCAAGCACGTTGCCTTTAGATTTTGACATTTTGTCGCCGTTTTCATCACGGATAAGGCCTGTGACATAAACAGTTTTAAATGGCACTTGTGGTTTACCATTCTCATCTTTACAGAAGTGCATGGTCATCATGATCATGCGTGCAACCCAGAAGAAGATGATGTCAAAACCAGTAACAAGAACGTCAGACGGGTGGAATGTTTTTAGTGCCTCAGTATTTTCTGGCCAGCCTTGTGTACCAAAAGTCCAAAGAGCAGAGGAGAACCAAGTGTCCAATACATCATCATCTTGGCGCAGTACCACCACTGGTGCTAGGTTGTTTTGTTCGCGCACTTCTTCTTCGTTACGGCCGACATAAACGTTGCCGTCGTTGTCATACCAAGCAGGAATACGATGACCCCACCAAAGTTGGCGTGAGATACACCAATCTTGCACGTCACGCATCCATGAGAAGTACATGTTTTCGTACTGCTTAGGCACAAATTGAATCTCGCCATCTTCAACGGCTTTGGTTGCGACTTCCGCTAGTGGCGCTGTGCGTACGTACCATTGGTCGGTCAGCATCGGTTCGATAACCACACCACCACGGTCACCGTAAGGAATGGTGAGGTCGTGATCTTTGATTTCTTCAAGCAGGCCGAGAGCTTCAAATTCAGCTACGATGGCTTTACGTGCCGCAAAGCGCTCCATGCCTTGGTATTTAGCAGGAAGATCGCTGCTGTAAGCGTCACTTGGTTCACCATTGGTGTTGAACACTTCGGCGGCGTCACGAATGTTGGCATCAAAGGTGAAAATGTTGATCATCGGCAGTTGGTGGCGCTTACCGACTTCATAGTCATTGAAATCGTGAGCAGGGGTGATCTTCACACAGCCTGTGCCTTTTTCCATGTCTGCGTGCTCATCGCCCACGATAGAAATGCGGCGATTGACGATTGGCAGCATGATCTCTTTACCGATCAGAGCTTGGTAGCGTGGATCTTCAGGGTTAACCGCTACACCTGTGTCACCCAGCATGGTTTCAGGACGAGTGGTCGCAACAACAATGTAGTCTTTACCGTCTGCTGTTTTTACGCCGTCAGCCAGTGGGTAACGGAAGTGCCACATGTGACCTTTGACGTCTTTGTTTTCTACTTCTAGATCAGAAATTGCAGTGTGCAGTTTTGGATCCCAGTTCACAAGACGTTTACCACGGTAGAGTAAATCTTCTTGGTAAAGGCGAACAAACACTTCTTGAACGGCATTGGATAGGCCCGCATCCATAGTGAATCGTTCACGATCCCAGTCTACCGATGCGCCAAGGCGGCGAAGCTGTTTAGTGATGGTGCCACCTGATTCGCCTTTCCATTCCCAAATTTTGTCGATAAACGCTTCGCGACCGTAGTCATGCTTGGTTTTGCCTTCTTCAGCAGCAATTTTACGTTCAACCACCATTTGGGTAGCAATACCGGCGTGGTCTGTACCCACTTGCCATAAGGTATTTTTGCCTTTCATGCGTTCGCAGCGGATCAAAGTATCCATAATGGTGTCTTGGAATGCGTGACCCATATGAAGGCTACCAGTGACGTTCGGCGGTGGGATCATGATGCTGTACGCTTCTTTTGATGTATCACCGTGAGGCTTAAAGTAGCCGTTCTCTTCCCAAGTCTGATACAGAGCTTGTTCGATTGCTGTTGGGTTATATGTCTTTTCCATAGTGCTCTTAAATGGATACTGTGAATGGTTAATCTTAGTCAAACTTCATAAGTGAAGGATCTTGTTAAAGATCGCCTTAACTATAAGGTTTGACCTATGGATGTTGGATCTCGATTGTTTGCAATTGGTAGCCAGCTTGACGGTAGATTTTATACCTTTCGCGTGCTCGTTGCTTTGCTTTTTCTTCGCAGGGGACGAAGTCTACCACCTCAGCAAAGGCGTTCGCAAAGGTTGTATGATTATCCGCCACATTTATTACCAGTTGACGATTCCAATTGGGTTTGACGTTGGGGTAGCCAATCTCGATATGAGTTGAGTATTTCGGACCTTCACCCACCAGATTGTGCGCGACAAACTGTTCTGCAGGCACTTGCCATAAATGTTCAGCAAACTGTTCAGCGTGAGTTTTATCATCACAATGCAGATAAATTTTTGCCCCTTGTTTGGCGAAGTGATGAGCCAGAAATAGGACATATTGCTCAAAGCCTGCCAGCGTTGCTTGAGGGCTTTCTTCGTTCACAATGTAAAAGGTGGCTCGCTGCATGTTGTCACCTACTATCTAATCGCTCATCAACAAAAAAGGGCCTTGCGGCCCTTTTCACATTTTGAGGTTATTCCTCAGACTCTTGGCCGCTGCGGTTCAATAAGAACTGGACGAGCAATGAGACGGGACGACCTGTTGATCCTTTTGCTGCTCCTGACTTCCATGCCGTGCCAGCAATATCCAAATGCGCCCAGTTATATTTCTTAGCAAATTTAGATAAGAAGCAGCCAGCGGTAATCGTACCACCAGGGCGACCACCGATGTTTGCCATATCAGCAAATGGACTCTTTAGCTGCTCATGGTACTCGTCGGCCATTGGTAGACGCCATGCGCGATCGCTTGCTTGTTCTGAAGCATTAACCAATTCATGCGCTAATGGGTTGTGGTTTGAAACCACGCCACTGATGTGGTGACCTAATGCAATCACACAAGCGCCAGTTAGTGTTGCCACATCTACCACGCAATCGGGTTCAAAACGCTCAACGTAAGTGAGTGCATCACATAGAACTAAGCGACCTTCGGCATCGGTATTGAGTACTTCAACCGTTTGGCCAGACATAGTCGTGAGAATGTCACCAGGGCGATAGGCATTGCTGCCTGGCATGTTTTCACAACCGGCTAAGATACCCACGACATTTAATGGCAATTTCAATTTAGCCAATGCTTTCATTGCGCCAAAGACTGACGCCGCACCGCACATGTCATACTTCATTTCATCCATGCCTTCGCCTGGTTTTAATGAAATACCGCCGGAATCAAACGTTAGGCCTTTACCCACCAACACAATTGGTTTTGCATCTGGATCTGGGTTGCCTTTGTACTCAATGACCGACATCATCGACTCATTTTTTGAGCCACGACCGACGGCGAGATAAGAGGTCATGCCCAACTTTTCCATCTCTTCTTCACCAATGATTTTGGTGGTGACGCTCTCGTAGTCGTCCGCTAAGCGGCGCGCTTGAGATGCAAGATAAGCTGGGTTGGCAATGTTGGGTGGCATATTGCCAAGATCTTTCGACGCTTTCACACCGGATGCAATCGCAAGGCCGTGTGTAATCGCGCGCTCACCTAAGTTAAGCTCACGGCGAGTCGGTACGTTAAAGACAAGTTTGCGCAGTGGGCGGCGAGTCTCCGGTTTCACGCTCTTGAATTGATCAAAGGTGTACAGACCATCTTTCGTTGCTTCAACCGCTTGGCGTACTTTCCAATAAGTATCGCGGCCTTTAACGTGTAGTTCAGTCAGAAAACATACGGCTTCCATTGAACCCGTTTCGTTCAGTGTGCTGATGGTTTTTTGAATGATTTCTTTGTACTGACGTTCGCCTAATTCGCGCTCTTTACCACAACCTACCAGTAAAACGCGTTCAGACAGAACACCAGGGACTTGATGCAGCAGTAGCATCTGGCCGGGTTTACCCTCGAGATCACCACGGCGAAGTAGTGAACTAATATAGCCGTCGCTGATTTTATCAAGCTGCTCTGCTACTGGAGAAAGGCGGCGTGGTTCGAACACTCCAACAACGATACATGCGCTACGTTGTTTCTCTGGACTGCCACTTTTTACACTGAACTCCATGCGTACTCCTACATCCTGAAGACAAATAGAACTAAATGTTAGATAATGCGCTCTTAGTGGTTGAATCCGAGTTTGGATCTACTTTTAATTGAACGCCTAACAGTTAGTGAAAATTTTAAAAATAAAAGGTTCAACGGGAAATTATAGTGATTCAATCAAAAAAACAAGTTTTGTATAGGTAATTTCAGCGTGATTATTGTTAGATATTTGATCCGCGAGACACTCAAGAGCCAATTTGCGATCTTTTTCGTACTGTTTCTCGTGTTTCTTAGCCAACGATTTATTCGCGTTTTGGCTGAAGCTTCCGATGGTGACATTCCAGCACGAATGATCTTATCTATTGTAAGTTTAAATATGCCCGCAATGGGGTTATTAATGCTGCCTTTGAGTTTGTATATCGGCATCTTACTGACTTTTGGACGTTTGTACGCAGAAAGCGAAATTACGGTGATGAATGCCACTGGCATCGGCAATAAATTTTTGATCCGTGCTGCACTCTATTTGGCTTTGATCACTTCAGGTGCTGCAGCATTTAACGCATTCTGGTTGGCGCCTTGGAGCCAAGATAAAGAAGCACAATTAATGGAGCAGCTTGCAGCAGAAAATAGCGTTGATTTGCTACAGAAAGGACAATTTCAACGCACACCGGATGGTTCCTCGGTGGTTTTCATCGAAAATATTGAAAACAAAAAACTGCATAATGTGTTTGTTGCGCAGCTTGCACCAAAGGATTCGATACTCCCGAGTGTGATGTTCTCTAATTCTGGTGATGTTAAAGAGCTCAGTGATGGCCGTCAGATGATCACCATGTATGACGGGATTCGCTATGAAGGCGTGCCAACACGCGTTGATTATATGATCACAAAATTTGACGAATACGAAGGTTTAATTGGCCAGCGTGAAGTTAAACCCAAAGGACGCGATTGGGAGGCGTTACCGACATCCAATCTGCTTTCCAACCCGGATCGAAGAGCGAAAGCTGAGTTGCAATGGCGAATTTCTCTGGTGATTTGTATTCCGTTACTCACCATGCTGGTGGTCCCTTTGTCGGCGGTTAACCCTCGGCAAGGACGCTTTGCGAAAATGGGACCTGCAATCTTAATTTATTTGGCCTATTTTATGGCCATCAGCGCAACCAAGTCTGCCATTGAAGATGGCTCACTTGCTACGGTGATCGGTATGTGGCCAATCAATGCTGCGTTACTTTTGGCGGCGATTTCAGTGAATATCATGGACAGTGTGCCAGTGCGGCGCTTCAAAGATAAACTAAGACTAAAGAAGGCAGCATAACGCGTGTTTAAGATTTTAGATTTATACGTCGGCCGTACTATTGTTGCGACAACCTCGTTAGTGCTGGCGACCTTTGTTGGTTTGTCCGGCATTATCAAATATGTTGAGCAATTGAGAAAAGTCGGGGAAGGAAGCTACGATTTACTGCAAGCTTTACTGTTTGTGGTGTTGAGCATTCCTCGTGATATCGAGATGTTTTTTCCTATGGCCGCCTTACTCGGTGCGTTGATTGGGTTAGGTATGTTGGCATCAAGTTCTGAGCTCGTTGTCATGCAAGCTGCGGGGTTTTCTAAGCTTAATATCGGTATGTCGGTATTAAAAACCGCAGTGCCATTAATGATCATTGTCACCTTGCTTGGCCAATGGGGAGCACCCCAAGCGCAGAAGATGGCGCGAGATCTGCGAGCTTTTTCTCTCTCTGGCGGTAGTATTGTTTCAGTGCGCAGCGGTGTGTGGGCGCGCGATGTGAATGATTTTATCTTTATTGGTAAAATTGATGACAACAAACTCTATGGCTTAAATATGTGGCGCTTTGATAACAATAAGAGTTTGCAAAACATCCTTTTTGCCGAAGAGGTGGATTACGATAAAGACAATCAATGGGTAATGAAAAATGTTCAAATCACCGACATGCGCGATGATGTATTGATAACAAAGCAAACATTACCTGAATATCGTTGGACGACTTCATTAGCTCCAGACAAACTAGCAGTGGTCACGGTCAAGCCTGAAGAGTTGTCACTGAGTGGCTTGTATGATTATGTCAGCTATTTAAAAACGTCGGAGCAAGATGCTTCACGGTACGATCTAGCGTTGTGGCGTAAAATCACTCAACCTTTTTCCATTGCTGTGATGATGCTGATGGCATTATCGTTTATTTTTGGGCCATTGCGCAGCGTTACTATGGGCGCAAGGATTTTGTCAGGCGTGATTGCAGGCTTTACATTTTATATTTCCAGTGAGTTTTTCGGCCCACTGAGTCTTGTTTATGGTATCCCACCAGTGTTTGGTGCCGTCGCACCCAGTTTGGTGTTTCTCAGCGTTGCCGTAATGTTGTTAAGACGAAAACTCTAAATAAAAATGACAGGTAAGAACTATCAACAAAAAGGAAGGGCAAACCTTCCTTTTTGTTATTCCGACTCAATTAACTTTAGGAAGTACCACTACTTTCGTTTTGGCCCAAATATCTTGGAACCCTCTTTTTTGTTGATCAAAGGGTACGGTGAGGTTTGCCAAGCCAAAGCCTGAGGTGAACAAACGTATTAAAGCTTGCGTGGCGCTGATTGAATTTCCATCTTGTTCGTTAATTATCAAAAGTCGCCAAGCACGCATCCCTAATGTCTGGCCTGCTCTTGTCCAGAAAAAGACGAAGAAGTAGACCCAGACAGCGGCAAGGTAAAATGTGTAAACATAGCTCCAAATGGGATGACGAGTGAGAAGGTCGCTGACATCTGCATACGAGCCATAGCTCATCACATTCAACGCAACGAGAGCTTCTAATATAGCAACGACAACACCAGCAGCCATCATCTCAAGAGCAATGATGATTAATGCATCGTAAATGAGCGCACCAAATCGGCGTAGTAATCCGGCAGGCGGTAGAGAAATAGAGTTACTCATCATATCTAAACATCTTTTGTATTCGCGAAATTGCAGCAGCATATAGCCTCGAAGAGGATCTGAAAAGAGAAGAGACGTACAGCTTGAAGGTTTGTGGCGAAAATATCGGCAAACGATTTGTATTTCAATATTTTGTTATTGCGCCAATAACTTTCTTACGTATAATGCCAATCATCAAAGGGCAATCCCCAAGATGCCGGTGTGGTGAAATTGGTAGACACGACGGATTCAAAATCCGTTTCCTTCGGGAGTGGCGGTTCAAGTCCGCCCACCGGTACCATAATTTAAACAACAAAGCCTCGACGAAAGTCGGGGCTTTGTTGTTTTTGTCCTTGAAATAATAGTCCACTATCTTAGATGAATGGGACTCTTTTGATAGCCTTCACATACTTCTATATTGAACAGCGCACATTTCTTGCTTCTAGCCATACACATTTATATCAACACTACTAATATGTAGTTGATGAACTTTTGGGTGACTTCTTTTAAACTCATTAACTACTTAGTACTTAAGGTGTTATATAAATTGTGGCAAGCATAAAAATCACAGTAGATAGATTGCAGCCTGGCCTGCACATTAAGTTGCCCGTAAAGTGGAACGAACACCCCTTTCTTTTTAATAGCTTTAAGATTAAATCCCAAGAACAGATTCAATTGATAAAACACTTGGGGATTCAACATGTTTATATCAATCCTGCGCAAAGCGATACTCAACCCTTACCTGTCAATACGCAGCCGGAAGCCATAGAAGAATCTTCAGAGATGGAGAGTGAGGCTAAAAAATTGTGGGAAGAGAAGCAGAAACGGATTGAAAAGTTGAACGCATATCGTAGGCGAGTTCTAAACTGTGAAAAAGAGTTTGAGCGTTCTCTATCCCGTATGCGTGCGGTAATGAACAAGATACGCAATCGGCCAGAGGATGCGATAGATGAAGCTTCAATTTTGGTTGAAGATATCGTCGATAAGCTACTGAGTGAAGATAGCGTTACGCTGCATTTAATGAATGGCAAAAGTGAGTTTGAAGACATCTACTTTCATTCACTCAACGTTTCGGTCATTGCAATGATGATAGGAAAAGCGAAAGGGTATGATGCTCAAAAAATCAAAGAACTTGCTTTTGCTGCGCTGTTTCATGATATAGGCAAAATTAAGGTTCCCACCGCGATTGTTAGAAAGAAAACAACACTGACAGAGCCCGAACAAAATTATCTCAAATTACATACTAAGTATGGTTTGGATATTGCGAGTCATATCGATAGCTTTCCAGAAAGTGCAAAGAGAGTAATAGAACAGCATCATGAACTCAATGACGGCAGTGGGTATCCGCTTGGTTTAAAGGAAGCGGCTATTGATGAGCTTTCACAGGTCATTACGGTCGCGAATGTATTTGATAATTTGTGTCATCCCAATATCGTTGCAGAGCAGAAGATTCCTTATATTGCACTTTCCTATATGTATAAGCATTGTAATCATTTATATAGTAACGAAAACTTAAACGTATTGGTTAAATTTATGGGCGTTTTCCCTCCGGGAACCGTTGTTCAGCTTTCTAACAATATGGTTGGGTTAGTCATCTCCGTAAACGCCAGCCACTTACTATATCCTAATGTATTGATTTACGACCCTTCGGTTCCGCGAACCCAAGCGCCCATTATTGATTTAGCTGATCGAGATTTGAAAATTGTTAATGCCATTCTTCCGCATAAACTTCCGGATAAAATCCGAGACTATCTTAACCCACGCTCTAGAATCTCTTATTTCTTCGATAGTGATGAGTAATATGCTTCTTTGTACTGCCTCAGTGCGAGCTTTCATTGACGAAGAAAAGCACACAATATGAAGTGTGTCACCTCAATGCTCTGGTGATAACAAGGAGATTTAGAGAGGGAAATAGGTCGCTAATTAATCGATATTTAACGCTTTGGTGTCTTTTTGTTCACTTGAGCTATCAGAAGGTACTTTTTTCTAAAAACCGCTTGCACTCATCTTCGTTCTCCCTATAATGCCGCCTCACTGACACGGCACAGCCAGTAAGGGTTCAAGCCCAACCAGCAGCCAATCAGTAGGTCAAATCGGTAAGACGAAATAATTTAATAAAGTGTTTGACACTTTTTATTATCTCGCTAGAATGGCCGCCTCTTCAAAGGAAGCCTCGGCAAGCCAGAGAAGAACGCTCTTTAACAATATAAACCTATCAATCTGTGTGGGCACTCGTTGATGATAATCAAAAA